>JAADHL010000220.1 GCA_013151875.1 Deltaproteobacteria bacterium | reverse complement strand
GGTCAGGCAGGACGTGAGGATCCTGGTTGAGGCCGACAGGACGGACAAAGGCCGGTCCGGCCGGCCATCCGCAGTGGTGTTCAGCAGCGCTACCGGGGCCCTGGCCCTTACTCGGTATCTGTCCCCGTCCGACATGCTGGACGACCCCGACTCGTTCCGCCTGGACATTCGCGGATTCATTTCCAGGGGCCTGGCCGCAACCCCGTCAGACAGGTCCGCGCTGCTGGTCCTGTTCGATCCTGATTCCGAGGATTCCCGACGGGCCATGACCGCCCTGGCCGCGACATCTTCCTACACCGCCATACCGATGATCGCGGTGGCTTCCCGGGATTTCAGGAATCTCAGGCCCATGGACCTCGACGGCTTTGCAGGGGTTGTGTTGGCGTGTCCGGACGTGCCCTCTGCGGTGGCCGGCTATCTGGCGGGACTGTTGCGCAACCACGCGAGGAAGGGGGGCCGGGTCCTCGCCGTTCTTCCCATTCGGGATCCATCGGTCGCATCCGTCATCTGGGGACGCCAGGTCGAACCGGTTCCGGGCAAAGCGAAGGGTATACGGTTCCACAAAGGGGCCTTCCCAGGCATAGCCGGCCTCGAAGTCGAGGCCGAATCGGTTGGTTTTTCCGGGTTGCGGGCGGTGACTGGACCGGATTGCAGGGTCCTGGCCGAATCCCTGGCGACCAAAGGTAATACCGCAGTGCCCCTGTGGTGGCGCTGCACCATGGGAAAGGGCTCGATAACCGCGCTCAACGCATACGAATTCGCCGACCGCGCCTTCCTGGGCTTCGTGGTCCAGTCCGTCTTGAACGCCGAGGGTTCTTGGGCCATGCCGGTGCTGGCCGCGGCGGTCGAGTTCGTGGACGATTGCCCCCTGCCCATGACCGGACGATTCCTGAAGCCCATGGGCAAAAAGGACACTGAATTCTATTCGGACGATTTCTTCGGCATGGTCTTGAAGGCCGTTGATGGGATCGGCATCAGACCCGTATTCATGGCCGTGTTCTCGTACGATGATCGGGTGGCCCCGCCCTTCGATGAACTGTATCCCGGCCAGGTAGGCTCCGTGTCACGCGAACTGGCGCGCCGCATTGTCGAACATGACCTCCTGGCCGGCCTGCACGGCATGAATCACCTGTCGCCCGCCATCACGGGCGGCGTTTCCAAGACCTTTCCTGACAGGGAGTCGATCAGCCGCGAATTCAGCAGGGCCCGAAAAGAGTTCTATGAGGTATTCGGCAAGGAAAACCGCCCAACGGTCTATGTGCCTCCGAACGACTACATCGACAAAGACGGCAAATTGGCGTTGACCCTGTCCGTGCCGGAGGTCCGGGTCATCGCGTCTGTGTTTTCGGGCAGTGAAGTCGAGACCCAGCAGGACTTCGCCCGGGATCAGGACCTGCAATGGATCACCACGTTTCCGAGGACCTGGGCCGGCTACACCCTGAAGGGTGAAGCACTGCTGGGCATGCTGAATGGGGTTTTCGTGCTGTCGGTCAACAGCCACTTCATCCACCCGGACGACGTCCTCGACCCGGAACGCTCGGGCGGCAGGTCGTGGAAGGAACTGGAGTCGGGTTACCTGGACGGCTTGCGTGAGGTTCGCAGGCGCTTTCCCTTTCTGCGCGAAATGTCCGTGCTGGAGGCCGCTGAGGAACTGAACAGGATGTTGTCAGTGGGTTTAAAGACAACCAGGCTGGCGGGCGGAGGGATCAGGGTGGTCCGAACCTCTGGGGTCGTCTCGCCGCTGACGTTGCTGGTCCGGCTTCCGGAAGGCTGCCCGCCCAAGGTATCGGCCGACGGCAAGGTCCTGTTTTCCGACCTGATTTCGGGCAGGCACCACGTCCGCATGGACGGCAGGGTGCTTGAAATAGATTGTAACCGTTCGTCAGCCGCCCCGGGCGGCCAGACAATAGCACGGGGACCCGCAGCGCCCCGTGGAGCGAGGTAGAATGGCTGGCCAGACTACTGTTTCAGATCCCTACACCAGACAGATCGAGAGCTTCATGGAGGCCATTCTGGGCATAGCCCTGCTGGTTGCCGTGAACTACTTCTGGTTTCCCGACGACCCCGGGTTCCTGAAGGTGAGCCCCCATCCGTTCCTGTTCATCACGATCCTGATCGCTTCGCGCTACGGCACTTTCGATGGGTTCATGACAGGGATAACCTGCGCTTTCATCTATGCCATGTACCTGTTCGCCGGCAAGGACCTGAACACCGTTGTCCAGACATTCGAATGGAGTCAGTTCATTCCAGCCTATCTGTTCGTCATCATGGGGCTTCTGCTCGGCGAAATCCGCGAAATATCGAACCGTGAGGTAATGGCCATGCGGACCGACGTCAGGTCCATGAAGGCCAGAATGAACGAGGTGTCCAGGGAATACGAAATGGTGTCACAGGTCAAGGACGAGCTTCAGCAGCGCATCCTGTCCGCCGAGGACCCCCTGGAGGAATTCTACGAGTCCGCCCGCAAGCTTTCGACGCTGCATCCCGACGAGGCATATCCAGCGGTGATGGAGCTGGTTGAAAAGTTCACCGGGGCCGAGAAATTCGGCCTGTACGTGGCCGAGTCATCGGATGAAGGCGTGGCCGGAACGACGGGTTCACAGGTATATACCCTGCGTCTCATGAAGGGCTGGTCCACGCCGGATGAGTTCCGGACAAGACTGACCGAGGAAGACCCCGCCCTGGCTCGTGCGATAGATACGCGGGACGTGGTCACGATCAAGGACGCGGGCGCGTCCGATTCGCAGATTCTGGCCTGCGCCCCCATGCTGGACCCAGTGGACGACACCATACTGGGGTTCATCGTGATCCATCGGATCCCGTTCGTGCGGCTGACGCGGATGACCATTTCCCACCTGCATACCATCGCGGGATGGGCCGGCAAGACAATATCGGACAGCACCCGCTTCGACAGCGCCATGGACGCCCGCGTGGACGACGAGGTGACCGGGCTGTTCAACTACTCGTTCATGAGCAAGAGGCTCGCCGACGAGGCGCAGAGGGTCAAAAGGTATGGTGGAAAGTGCTCGTATCTGCTGATTCGGATCCAGGAACTCGAAACGCTTTCCGCCGAAGACCGCCAATACCTGATGCGCGAGATGGGCTCGATGCTGAGGTCCCTGCTGAGAAACGTGGACATGATCGGGGTCCATCGCCTGCCGGGAGTCTTTGGCCTGATCCTGCCCGAGACGTCGCCCGCGCAGACGGTGGTCGTAACCGCGCGGATAAACGAGGCATTCAGGCAGAAATTCGGCGGCCTGGGTTCCCGCTTCACGCACCTCGGACTGAAAATGGGGGTTGCGGGTACGGCTCAGGAAGAGGAAAAAACGGATTCCGAGATCATTGCGGAAGCGGAACGGTTCCAGTTGACGTAACATGGTCCCCGCTGCCCGCGGTGGGCGGGTCGCGCGGAAATGGTGGCATGCGCCATGAGCTATTTGCTGGTAATACTCGAAACGATCCTCGAGATGGAGTCGTTGGTCTTTCTGGTCCACGACTTCGGCGTGGGGCCGTTCTGGCGAGTATTCCTGCCGCTGGGCGCGCACCTGGTTGCCATGGTTCTGCTGATGATCGGCTTTCTGGGCAGATGGGACTACACGAAGGGGCGCGACCGCGCCTGGGCGGTAACGGCCCTGAGCCTGACGCTCCCGTTGCCCCTGTTCGGATTTCTGGGGTTCGTGGCGCTGTACGCCCTGTTCCATTCACGGCCCAGAGGCACCGGGGACCTGCTCAAGGACTTCGAGGAGTACATCACGTACGACTCCGACGACGCCGGTTCCATTCGGGACAGGCGCGACCCTGAAAGCTTCATAATGGACGAAGTGGACGTGGCGCCGCTGAGGGACATTCTGGCTGGATCCGACGTGGCGCTCAAGAGGGGCGCCATCCTGTCGTTGTCCCGCCTCCCCAGACGAGAGGCCGTGATCCTCCTTAAATCGGCTCTGGCGGATGAATCGCGCGAGATCAGATACTACGCTGGCAACGCCCTGTCCGACATGGAAATGGAGTTCAACGACCGGATCTATCGCCTGGTAAGGGAAGTCGAGCGCTCACCCACGCGAATCGAGTACCACATCGATCTGGCCCGGATCGTCCTCGACTACATGGACACTGGGCTTCTGGACGAGAGCATGGCCGGCCACTTCGGCGAGATCGGACTGCGCGCTCTGGACAAGGCGTCTATGGTCGGCGCCGACGACAGGCGGATCAACCTGTACATGGGCCTTTTGCTGCAAAAACTGGGCAGGACCAAGGAGGCCGAGGCCGCCTTGCGGAAATACGTGGAAACCAGTCCCGAGGATGCCGACGCCATGCTGACCCTGGCCGAGATTACATACGAGCTGGGTGTAATCGACTCGACCCGAAGCGTGGTGGAAAACGGATTGGAAAGGTTCCCCGAAGACCAGCGTTTCAAGGACCTGAAACTGGTGCTGGGATAGGCACACGGAGCGAACGTTGAAGACCGACGTCTGCATGATCACCGAGGGTTCCTACCCCTTCGTAGTGGGCGGGGTCTCCACCTGGGTCCACGACCTGCTGTCCAGCCTCAGCGACATCTCTTTTTCGCTGGTCCATATCGGCGTGTCGCGCGAGTTGACGGACAAGCCCTTGTACGAACTTCCAAAGAACGTCCTGGAGTTCAAACAGGTGCATCTCATGGAGGCGGTCGGCCTGCAGGGACCCAAGTTCGGGCGCAGACGCGCCGCTTGGAGGGAGCTGGAGGCATTCATCCAGGACCTGGCAAAGGGCGACCTGTCCGGCGTGGACTCCATGCTGAGGCGTTTCGCTCCGGACCAGCCGGGTACGTTGACCCCATACGACATCTTCCACGGCAAGGAATTCTGGAACATCCTCCTGCGGATATACACCGAGCATTTCAATCATTTCTCGTTCATCGACTTCTTCTGGACGCTGCGATTCATGGCGCTGCCCCTGTTCAAGATACTGTATGCCGACATACCGGAGGCGTCCCTGTACCACGCCACGTGCACCGGCTACGCGGGCCTCCTGGGGGTGGTGGCCGGGCAGCGGACACGATCCCCGTTGATGATCACCGAGCACGGCATCTACACCAACGAGCGGATGATCGAGATCACCCAGGCCCAGTGGATCTACCGCGAGCGGCCGCAATCCGCCGTGCCCACGAAACAGGTAGGCGCGCTGCAGAGCCTTTGGATGCGCAAGTTCGAGGTCCTGTCCAAGATCGCCTATGACCACGCGGCCAGCATCCTGACACTGTACGAAGGCAACCGCGCCATGCAGATCCAGGGCGGCGCGCCCAGGGACAAGACCGGGATCATCCCCAACGGAATCGACCTCGAACGCTTTGACAGGCTGGCCATCGAGCGAACGGACGTCCGTCGCAATGAGCCGTTGGTCGTCCTGGTTGGACGCGTCACACCCATCAAGGACGTCAAGACGTTCATCCGCGCCTCCAAGATCGTGGCCGAGCAGATGCCGGAAGCGCGATTCATGGTTCTGGGAACGCGCGACGAGGACGAAAACTACTATGAAGAGTGTGATCGTCTGGTCAAGGTGCTCTCGCTTCAGGATCGCTTTAAGTTCCCGGGGTCGGTGGACATGGGGGACTACTACCCGCGCCTGGCTTGCATGGTCCTGACCAGCATCAGCGAGGCGCAGCCATTCGTCCTTCTGGAGGCCATGCGGGTGGGCGTGCCCGTTGTAAGCACCACCGTGGGCGCCTGCGCCGAAATGCTGAACGGCGTTGGGCCAGAGGACGAGGCCCTGGGACCGGCCGGTCTGATAACCAACATCCGCTCCCCCAAAGAGACGGCCGAGGCGATACTGGCCATCCTGAAAGACCCTGACAAGGCGCGGGCGATGGGCGAAGCAGGACGCGAGCGGGTTGGACGCTACTACGTCAGGAGCCAGATGCTGGACGCATATCACGAGGCCTACAGGCAGTACTGCGGCGGCAGGCCTTCAGGCGGTGAAAAGATGTCCGCCGCATGGCCTTCCGACGAAGATACATCGGACCAGATGGAAGGGGTCCTGTGATGACTGAATTGTGGATTGTCGGGGTCGCGCCCACTGCGCGCCCGGATTCGATCGGGGGGGGTGCGTTTTAATGGCTGGCATCGGCTTCAGACTACGCGAGATGGCCACGCGCAAGACGTTTTCAGAGTGGTTGAAGCTGTACACCTACTCGGCCGTGATCTTTTCCGGTCCATGGCTCATATCCATCATGGCCCTGGCGGCCCTCGCCGTGTTCGTGCTCCCCTCGATGATGGAATTCGAGGTCCGCATCTTCACGGTGATCATCGTCTACATATACTGCTTCTCGCTGATCACCACCGGCACGATCCAGCTTGTCGTGACGCGCTATGTGTCCGATCAGTTCTACATGAAAAACCCCGAGGCGGTGGTGCCCACGTTCGTGGGATCCATCTTCGTCACGGTCCTCGTCCAGACCGCGACCGGGGCGATCGCCCTGTACTTCGCGGACCTGGACCTTTTGTACAAGATAGCCGCACTTGGTCTGTACGTGACGGTCAGCGTGGTCTGGATCGAGATGCTGTTCCTGTCGGCGGCCAAGGACTACACGAACATCGTCCTGTCGTTCGCAATCGGGTATCTGTCCAGTTTCCTTTGCGCGCGGGCCTTGGGCATCTGGTTCGGCCTGGACGGTCTGGCCATAGGGTTCCTGATCGGGCAGGTGGCCCTGGTCGTGCTGCTGATGTACCGCATCTTTTCGGAATACAGGTTCGGACGCGGATTCAATTTCGCCTTTCTGGGACACATCAAGAAGTACCCCTCCCTGGTGGTCGCCGGAGTCGCGTACAACGCGGCGATATGGGTGGACAAGATCATCTTCTGGTACTCCCCGTCCGGCCTGCACGTGCACAGCATCTTCTACACGCATTTTCCCTATGATTCAGCCATGTTCCTGGCGTACGTGACCATCATCCCCACGATCGCGATCTTCATGCTGAGGATCGAGACGGACTTCTACATGAAGTACAAGAGCTACTATGGTTGCATCCTGCAGAAGGCCCCCCTGGGGAGGATTCTGAAACGCAAGGAAGAGATGATAGACGTGCTGCGGGACGCGTGGAAGACGGCCACCATCTACCAGGGCGTCATATCCCTCGGTTCGTTCATCCTGATGCCCTGGATCGTGGCGCTGCTGGGGATCGACCCGGCGATGACCCCGGTTTTCCGTGTCGCCATCGTTGGGGCCTTCTTCCATGCGGGCCTCGTGATCCTGCTCATCCTGCTGCTGTATTTCGACTTTCGCGGCTCCGCCATGTTCATGTCCCTGGTATTTCTGCTGTCGAACACGGCATTCACGCTCGTTACGACGATGATGCCGATGTGGACGATGGGCTTCGGCTACATGGCCTCCTGCCTCCTGACCCTCGTCGTCGGATACGTGGTGCTGGCCCAACGCATCAAGAATCTTGAGTATCTTACCTTCATGCGCCAGCCACTGCGTTAATCGTCATTGCGTGATTGTTTTTCCTTGTGTAGATCCAGTCCGGTAGTTTGGAGTCACTTCAAGGAGTAAGAACATGGACCTCATCTTTCTGGGACCTCCCGGGGCGGGAAAAGGGACGCAGGCCAGGTGGATCATCGAGGAGTTCAAGACACCGCAGATATCGACGGGCGATATCATCAGGGCCGCGATAAGGGACCACAGCCCGCTCGGCAAGGAATTCAAATCCTATACGGACGCCGGCAAGCTGGTGCCGGACGACCTGGTGAACCGGATGGTGGAAGACCGACTGGCCCAGCCGGATTGCAAGGGTGGTTTCCTTCTGGACGGCTTCCCCAGGACCGTGGTTCAGGCCAAGGCCCTGGACAAAATGCTGGAAAAGGCCGGGCGCAGCCTGGATCACGTGCTGCTGCTGGAAGTGGACGACGCGGTGCTGGTCGAAAGAATCACCGGGCGACGGAGCGACCCCGAGACCGGCAATGTCTACCACATAAAGTTCAACCCGCCGCCGGCGGATATAGCTGACCGCCTGATTCAGCGCAGCGACGACACCGAGGAAGTGCTGCGCCAGCGCCTTGACGAATACCACGCCAAGACCTCGCCGCTCATCCCCTTCTATGAGGAAAAAGGCCTGCTGCGTCGTATCAAGGGCGTGGGCACACCCGAAAACATCCGTGATCTCATCTTTGGTGTACTGAAGGGCTGACGCACGGGTCAGATATGGTACATCTGGCCGGAGCTGAATTCGATCTGGCGTTCGGACAGGTCGGCCAGCGTGGTGTTGGACAGGATGCCGTCGATGGCCTTGTCCACTTTCTTCCAGATCTCCATCAGGGCGCACGTATTCAACAGCCTGCACGGCGATCCGTCGCCGGACTTGATTCCGCACTGGGTGCTCAGCGAGGTCCCTTCAACCACCGCCATGGCCTCCCTGATGCTGATCTCTTCCGGTGGTCGGGCCAGCACGTAGCCCCCGCCCGGCCCCCTTATGCTGCGTATCAGCCCGGAACGCCTGAGGTCCAGGAGCAACTGGTCCAAAAACGGCTTGGGCACCCCCGCGCGGGCCGAGATCTGCTTGCTCTGGATAGGCCTCTCTGATTTTCTGGTGGCCAGTTCCATCAGGGCCAGCAGAGCGTATTCGGTACGAGCCGAAATCCTCAAAGTGAACCTCCGTTCCAGAATCGGACTACAAACTAGGTACAGTCTATCAACATAGTCGTTATTGAACAGGCTCAGTCAGAAATTTCTTATAAATACGGAAGGTTAGACTGTCAGAACCTGACATTTCCGCTGGCCACGGCCCCCCCGGGGGCAGGGGCTATTCCAAAGCTGAAACGGGTCTTTTGCGGCGCCTGCGCTGCGCCCCGGTCCTCGTCCTGGTCGGCCATGAAGAAGTAGGCGGAAAGCCCCGCGGTCGCCACGCCGAGTCCCAGCAACGCAAAGCCATAGTAGTTCTCGTGGTAGTCGCGGCGGTTGAGTTGATAGACAACGTTTGCGTTGGGGTTGGACGGCTTGCTGCTGCCCGCCGTGTAGTACCAGGCAACAAGCCCCGCGCCGGCGGCGGTAGCGGCCAGACCGGTGGAGAGGGTCACCCAGGCCCAGGTCCGGTTGTTGCTGGTGGACGGCGGCCTCAGACGGCAGGAAACCTCCACCGTGACGTCCGGCGCCACCACGAAGGTGCTCATGAAAGGCGGCAGTCCCTCCTTGACGCACAGGAACTGATGACTTCCCGCCCGGACTTTCATGGGAGCGGATCGGTTCGGAACCCCGGCGGCCCCCCGCGGCGTCATCTCAATGGCGTCCATGCGTATCAGGACGCCGTCGAAAGAATCCAGATCCGTCACGAAAACCACGGTTCCAGACTGCTGTTGAAGTTTCGCGCTGAAGCTAAGGAGACCGCCGCCCCCCACGATCCTGTCCTCGGCAACGGTCGTGAAACCATCCTTTTTGTACTCGAAGTGATGCCTGCCTCGTTTCAGCTTGACCGTGCAAGGGGTCATGCATTTTTCCAGGTGGTCGACGGTTACTTCCACCTGATGGACAACTGGACGCTGACCGGTTGGTTCATCTGGTAAAGGATGTCAGATACCGCCTTCTGCACCTTGGCCAGGACCTTCGGGTCGTCGGACTTAACCTGCCTGAACAGGTCCAGAGCAGTGTCCATGTCGCCCTTCTTCCAGTAGGCCTCCGCCTTCCTGATGAGAATATGGGGCATGGGAAACAGCTTGTAGGCCCTATCCAGTTTCTCGATGGCCGCGTCGTATTTTCCGGCGTCGAGGTCCTGCTGGGAGGTCTTGTACAGCGTGAACGCCTCGAATTCCTCCTTTGTCTGAGCCATGACCGTACCGGCCCACAGGTTAGACGCAATGACGAGGAACAGGATCCAGCGTTGCATTTTCTAATCCCAGTTGAGTACGGGCCTGGCTTTGGCCTTTTTAACTCTAGTCTTTTTCACCTTGGTCTTTTTCACTTTGGTCTTTTTCACTTTGGTCTTTTTTGCCTGGACCGTCTTTTTGGCCTTCGGCCGGACCCTGGCCTCTTTCGGCTTCCCGGCCCGATGCTTTTCGACCACCGGTTTCTTTGTTGCCGCCGGGACCTTTTCCAGAAAATACCTGTGCACCTTCTTGCCTGAAAGGACGATCGAGGTTGGGTCCAGCAACACTGTAATGTCCCGATGCCCATCAGCCTTGAACACCACCGTCCTGGTTTCCCCGCCTTCGCGCATGGTCAGATATATCGGTGTCTTGCCCACCACCTTCCCCCCGATTTCCACTGCGGCTCCCGCGGGGACGGTTTCAAGGGTGATGTCCAGGACCCTGGGCACGGGCGTCGGTGCGGGGGCAGGATTGGCTTTCCGCACCGGTTGTGGCGCGGGCGTCGGTTTCACCGGTTCGGGAACGGTGGTCGCAACCGGAGCGTGCGTCGAAGCCTTCGAATCAAAGAAACCCAGTCCGTATGCCGCCATGCCGCC
>JAADHL010000345.1 GCA_013151875.1 Deltaproteobacteria bacterium | reverse complement strand
CAAGAAATTACGCCAGGAAGGTGTTCAGGTCCTACGCCGTGTACCGCTATCTGTACGAAAAGGGCGACAGGCGTTTTACCACGGTGCGCTTTGCCAAATGACTCAAACAGTTGAGGCGACTCAGTCTCCCGAGCCCGACAACACGAAATAGCCGAATGCGCGCAGCAGGTCGTCAACCGTCATGTCCAGCATGGTGCCCTGGGGAATTTCAGGGAAGTACGACGGCAGATATTGCGCCAGGTACTTCGAAACGTAGTAAGAAAGGTCGATCTGCCCAATCGTGTATCCGTACGTCTGTTGCTGGATGATCTGCCTGATTTTCGGCTCCATCAGGTCCTTCAGATGGCCCAGCAACTGGCTCTTGCTCTTGCCAGGGTCACCCGACACCACCTCGATCTCGAAATCATCGAACATGGGTTCGGTCGGCGAAACCTCGATACGCTTGCCGGCCTGGGTATCAATCACTCCATAGCCTATCGTGGCGAACGCGCTGACCCATGCCTGCACCTGAACGGGGTTGCCCTGGTAATTCATCGAGGCCAGGATGGAAAAATCGCCGATCTGCAACTGGGCGGCCGAGTTCTGTCGTCACGATCGGGGGCAACAGCGCCTCCACGTCGAGGTTCAGGTCAGTGATGTCGAACTCGGACGGATCCAGACCATACGCCTGGACCTGCGCCTCCGTTACCGGAAACTTGAAGGCGCCGTAACGGTGAAACGCATAGGGGATCTGGTTGGCCAAGTCGTCTTGCACCGCTATCTCGACCGGACCGACGTTGGGGAAGGTGAGATTCTGAGGGGAGCCGAGGCAATCGGCCCGCCCGATGGAACCCGGGTCGGGATATCCGGCCATGTCGGGCGCCGAGAATCCAGCAGCCACGCCGACCACCACGCCGGCGTCTGAAATTTCGACCGTCGAAAACCGGGCGTCCGCCGTCAGCATCACCTTCGGCCAGCCGCCGGGAATAAGGAGCGATGTATCGAACGTCTGCTCGACGGACTCCTTCAGGGCGCTTTCGACCAGACCAGGCACCTCGTCGTTGATCTTGACCACGGCCATGGCCTGCGCCAGCAACCGCACGGGCTCGACAAGGCCGCAATAGGGCGCGCAGTCCGGTTCCAGGGTCATGGTGGGAATATCCACAGTGGTGCCCGTCACCGACACGACCGGCTCGCCGCCCGGTTCCAGCGAAACATTGAGAATGCCGGCCACGGTCATTGTAGGCGCGACCAGCCATCCATCGACGTCGGTACACCCTGGGCCGGTCGCTGGGGCATGAACCTGGGCCCTCACATTGGTCGCATCCAGTCCAATCACCACTCCACCGGCCTGTGGCGTAAGGTCCACCGAGACATCGTCAAAAGTGATGGCAAGCACGTTTACCTGGAACTCGCAACCACCCAGTGACTGCGTGGTCAACGGATTGTTGAAATACGTCATTGGGTCGAAGTGTTTCAACAGGGCGCCCAGAAGCGTGGCGACGTCGTCCAGGTCGGTGGGGTCATTGTCGTCCAGGGCCTCGGGTCCGAGGAACCCCATGAGCCCATCATCCACCAGTGCGCCCGCGGCATGCCATACAGTGGAATAATAATAGGATCGAGCCGCGTGATCAGTGCGGCCGTAGGCGTCCTCCGCGTCCACCGCGATAGAGTTCAATCCCTGCCTGGAGACCACCTGGAGGGTGAACGACCCGTCGCTGGGTGACGGCTCGACGTCCTCGGTCTGCCCGTTGAACGTCACCGTCAGGCTGGTCACCGGACCAGCGGGAGACGCTACCTTGCCTTCAATGGTGATTTCCGCGTCCCCGTCCAGAGCAGCCGCGCGCTGCGGCGATTCCAACGTCACTTTCAGGGCGCACGACGGGTCTGCGTCATTGGGGGCGTGGGCGCATCCGGTAGCGGGGATGCAGTCCAGCTCCACGGTGCACTCATTTGCGTCGTCGCAGTCGATCGGGGTGTACACGCAGCCCTTGCCGAACACGCACGCGTCCGTCGTGCACAAGTCGCCGTCATCGCACACGACCGTATGCTCTCCCGCGCACTCCCCCGCGGTGCAGACATCGTTTTCGGTGCACTGGTTACCGTCGTCGCACGCCTGACCCTCATCCAGGTTCACCACGATGCAATCACCGGTTTCCGGCACGCATTCCTTGGTCTTGCACGGCAACTGCAGGTCGTCGTTGCAGACAATGACCGTGGCGGGGTCCACCTTGCAGACAGTAGGCATGGCGTCCAGGTCGCAGACCAGGGTCCCGTTGCAGAGGTTGCCGTCCTCGTAGGCTGCGCAATCCCCGTCATTCTCGCAATCGCACAGGTTCAGGCCGGACACGCACTCGCCGGCCTTGCATGCATCGCCGTCCGTGCACGCCTCGCCATCGTCGCATGCGGTCCCGTCAATTGCGTCCCCAGACACGCACTTGCAGGTCACCGGGTCGCAATAGGCCCTCTCGCACTGACCGAGGTCCGGAAACAGCGGCTCGCACTCTTCGGCCTTGTCGCACTCGCACTGGCCGGCATCAAACACATCCTTTTCAGTGGCGGTGTCCCTTCCTTCATCGGGCGTTCCCGTGTCGTCGGGCACCTCGCCCTGAACGACGTCCACGCCCCCCGAATCGACAACATCGCCCTGGGCGGCGTCCACCGGTATATTGCCGCCCCCGCATGCAGATGCCAGAGCCATGGCGGCTATGGCCGCAGGCACGAAAACTCTCTTCATTGTCCCCTCCAGTTGATTGACGACGGGCGACCGAGGCCTGCCCGCGAACGATGGATTATAGTGTAATGAATCCCAGGCTGAAAGCGCCCAAGCCAAATCAAGTTCGGTCATCCATGACCGAAAGGAAGGCCTTGACCACCTTCGGGTCGAACTGAAGGCCCGCCAGCTTGCGGATCTCGTCTATCGCCTTGTGGCCGGCAATCGCCTTCCGATATGGACGGGTGGACGTCATGGCGTCGTAGGCGTCGGCCACCGTGACGATTCGGGCCACGAGTGGGATCGCCTCCCCGGCAAGACCTTCCGGATAACCGCTGCCGTCCCAGTGCTCGTGGTGGTGCCGCACGTTCGTCAGGGCCTCGTGCAGGAAACCCACCGGGTGAAGGATATCGTCGCCGATGACTGGGTGCTGCTCGATGGCCAGCCTTTCACCAGCATCGAGCTTGCCTTCCTTAAGGAGGATCGAATCCCGCACCCCTATCTTGCCGATATCGTGGAGCAGGCTTGCCTGTTCGAGCACCTGCATATCGGCCTTATCCAGCCCAAGCGCCTCCCCTATCCTTGTCGACAGACGACAGACCCTTTCCGAATGACCGTGCGTGTACGAATCCCTCATCTCCAGGGTATGCGCCAAGGCCCTTATCGTTTCATAGAACGTCCTGCGGTTGGTTTCGTGCAGCCGCGCGTTTTCGAGGGCCACGGCAATCTGATGCGCGAAGGCCTCGAACATCTTGAGACTGTTGCGGTTGAAGGCGCGCGGTTTCGGGCTTTCGGCGTCCAACACGCCAATGGGTCCATCGGGACCCAGGATCGGCGCCACCATCTCGCAGCGCCCCTCGTGAAGGCCCTGCACGTAATCCGGGTCCGCGACCACGTCGTCCACCAGGATGGGACGTTGCTCCGCCAGGCTCCGCCACGTAACGCCGCGTCCGTGCGTCAGTCGCAACCCGCGATAGACCCCGTTGTCGTGTCCGTACGCGCCCCTTACAACCAGTTCATCGCCGTCCAACATGAGCAATGCGCAGGTCCGGAAGAACAGTCTGCGGCTCGCAAGGTCCATGGCCTCGTCTATCAGGGCGTCGGGATCGGTAAAAGTGGCTATCCGCATCCCGATTTCGTTCAATACGGCAAGGTCCTGGGCCCTGCGTTCGAGCTTCAACCCGTCGGACCTGGCCTTTTCCAGCAACTGGGCGTTGTGCACCGCGGCGGCGACATGCTTTCCAAACAGGCCGAACAGCTCCACGTCACCCTTCCCGAACGGCCTGGCGCGAACGGCCTCCGCGTCCAGCACGCCGATTGATCGGCCCGAAATCATCAGGGGAACGGCCATTTCGCAATTGGCGCCTGTAACGCCTTTCACGTAGGCGGGATGGCCCTTTACATCACTCACGACCACTGGGGCGCAACTGGCGAATGCCTCACCTGTGACCCCTTCCCCCGGACCCGCCCTGAACATCGCCACCACCTCGGGGCGATAGCCTCTTGAGGCGGCGATGGATAACTTGCCGGAGGCATTGTCGAACAACAGCACCGCGCAGGTCTTGAGATCAAACAGCCTTTCGGCCCACTTGAGCACGTTGTCCAGGACCTCGGTAAGCCCGGGCGCGTGCCCGAGTTCGCTGCCTGCGGCGTTGATCATCATCAGGTTCTGCATACTCGCCTTCATTTCACACCCATCCATCGAAAACGGTAACACCGCTTCCGATCACGCGCCAAGAAGACGGTGGCCTGCTTTTCCCAAACGCGTCTCTTCCCTTCCAAAAGCCTTCGCGTTAGCATTCCCGCCATGTCTGCCGCGCCCACACCGTCCATGCAGCAATACCTGAAGGCAAAGGCCGAGCACCCCGATTGCCTGGTCCTTTTCCGCATGGGGGACTTTTACGAAACCTTCTACGACGACGCCATCGAGGCATCGCGCCTGCTGGACATCGCCCTGACCTCCCGAAACAAGGGCAGCCCGGACGCCGTTCCAATGGCCGGCGTCCCGCATCACGCGGTGAATCAGTACGTGGCCCGCCTGCTGGACTCGGGCAAGCGTGTGGCGGTGTGCGAACAGATGGAGGACCCAAAGCAGGCCAAGGGGATCGTGCGCCGCGAGGTTGTTCGGGTCATCACCCCGGGGGTGCTGCTGGATACCGAACTGGGCGAACGCACGGGCGCGAATCACCTGGTCTGCGTCACCCGCGCGGACAGGGGTTGGGGCGTTGCGGCCCTGGATGCCTCAACAGGGTCGTTTTCGGGCGCGTTCGTTACCACCGAGGACGACCTTTTCGCGGTGCTGAGCCGACTGGAGCCGCGGGAGGCCCTGCTGCCACCGGACACGGAACCAGCGCTTGCCGATCGCATACGCCTTGACGGCGCGCTTACAACGGACATCGACGCAAAAGAACTGGAGGCATCCTCGCTTCCGGATTCAATCCGGGTCCTTGTCCCGCCACCACCCGCTCCATCGGCCCTGCGCATGGCCTCGGCGGCGGTCCTGTCCTATCTGGGCAGGACACAC
Organism: Deltaproteobacteria bacterium; assembly: GCA_013151875.1. GTDB lineage: Bacteria > Myxococcota_A > UBA9042 > DTJE01 > DTJE01 > JADDHL01. The sequence continues at coordinate 10,905 of JAADHL010000345.1, read as the reverse complement.
GCCGCCCTTCTGGACACGGTTCAGTCCCAGACGCCCCTTCGGGTCAAGGAGTCCATGGTCCTGCCCCGAACCACGATCAAAAACCTGGAGTTCCTGCGCACAACGGCCGAGGGCAAGACGCAGGGCTCCTTGTTCCATTATCTCAATCATACAAAGACCGGCATGGGCGCCAGATTGCTTCGGACGCGACTTCTGGCGCCGCTTGTGGATCGGGACGCGATAGAAAACCGGCTCGACAGGGTCGAGGCCCTTGTCAACGAGCCCACCTTGCGCACCCTGATCCGTTCATCCCTGGCCGGCGTCCCGGACGTGGAACGACTGATCACGAGGTTCGCCGGGTCAACCGCCTCGGCCCGCGACCTCAATGCACTGGCGCGTTCCGTGCGCGCGATGGAGTCCATTTCACGCGAGATCCGCGACAGGGGCGAGGAGGTCCTGACCGTTTTCGAAAAGGTGCCTGAGGGCCTTGCCGGTCTGGCCGACCGCATCGAGTCCACCTTCGTCGATGAACCTCCGCCGACGACAAAGGAAGGCGGTTTCGTCAGGAAAGGCGTGGATGCGTCACTGGACGAGGCCCGCGACCTGGCTGAAAACGGGCGTCGTTACATCGCCGAGTATGAGTCCAGCGAGCGCGAAAGCACTTCGATTCCCAATTTGAAGGTGAAATACAACCGGGTTTTCGGCTATACCATAGAGGTAACAAAGGCATACATGGACCGGGTTCCAGACCGTTATCACCGCAGACAGACCCTGGCCAATGCCGAGCGATACACCACCGAGGCCCTGTCCGACCTCGAACAGCAGGTCAGTTCCGCGGACGAACGGTCACGCGCCATGGAAACGGCCATCTTCGAGGACTACCGTCAACGGGTGTTGAACGCGTGCGGCCCGTTGCAGGAACTGGCGGGGCTCTTGGCCCGGCTCGACGTGGTGTCGTCACTGGCGGAACTGGCCCACACCGGGGATTTCTGCCGGCCGGCTATAACAAACGGGCGCGCCCTCAGGATCATCCAGGGCCGTCATCCGATCGTAGAGGCTTCCCTGCCTTCGGGCACCTTCGTCCCGAACGACTTCCAGATGGACGGCGACGAGGTGTCGCTGGACATCATTACCGGGCCCAACATGGCGGGAAAGTCGACTGTGATGCGCCAGGTTGCAATCACGGTCCTGTTGGCGCAGATGGGCTCGTTCGTTCCGGCCAGTGAGGCCGAAATCGGCATCGTGGACGCCGTGTTCACCAGGGTCGGCGCCATGGACGACCTGGCAGCGGGCCGCAGCACCTTCATGGTCGAGATGTCGGAAGCGGCCGAGATACTGTCGCGGGCGACCCAGAGCAGCCTCGTGATCCTGGACGAAATAGGGCGCGGCACATCCACCTTTGACGGCGTTGCCATTGCGTGGGCCGTGGCCGAGTACATCCAAAAGGAAATAGGCTGCCGCACCCTTTTCGCGACTCACTACCATGAGCTGACCGAGCTGGTGAAGGCGCTGCCGCGGACGCGCAACCAGAGCATCGCGGTGAAGGAGTGGGGTGGTGAGGTCCTTTTCCTGAGAAAGCTGGTGGACGGCCCGGCGAGCAAGTCTTATGGTATTCAGGTCGCCAGGCTGGCCGGCCTTCCGGCCGAGGTCGTGGGGCGGGCCAGGGAGGTCCTGGCCAATCTGGAAGCGGGTGAACTGGACGCGGTCGGCAGGCCCGTGATAGCGCGGGCCAGGGGTTCCGGAGATGACCCGCAGACCCTGGCCGTTGACCAACTGGATCTGTTCGGGGGGCCGGTGCCTGAACGCATCGACCCGATCATTTCCAGACTGGCAAAAACGGACCCTGAGTCCCTGACCCCCATCGAGGGGCTCCAGGTGCTTTCCGACCTCGTGGAAGAAGCGAGAAAAAAACAAGGATAGAGAAGCAAGGAAAAGGACTTGAATAAATGCTGACGAGTATCAAAGACGCCATTGAGGTGATGCGGGCCGGTCGGATGCTGATCATGGTGGACGACGAGGACCGCGAAAACGAGGGTGACATCGTTGCCGCCGCCCAGAGCATTACCCCGGAGCAGATAGCCTTCATGGCCAAGCACGCGCGGGGCCTGATCTGTCTGGCCATGAGTACCGAGTTGTGCGACGGCCTGGGGCTCAACCCAATGACGGCGGTCAACACGGCGCCCCTGGGCACGGCTTTCACGGTGTCCATAGACGCCCGGGAAGGCATTTCTTCCGGCATATCGGCAAGCGACCGGGCCACGACCATCCGCAAGGCCGCCGACCCTGCGGCGGTTCCATCGGACTTTGTGTCCCCAGGCAGCGTCTTTCCCCTGAGGGCGGTCCCTGGAGGGGTCCTCGTCCGGACGGGCCAGACCGAGGGTTCGGTCGATCTCGCCCGCCTGGCCGGACTCAACCCGGTGGCCGTGATCTGCGAGGTGCTGAGGGAAGACGGCACCATGATGCGCCTTCCGGAATTGCTGAAGTTCGGAAAGGAAAGGGATCTGCCGGTCATCTCGGTCGCGGACGTCATCGCCCATCGGCTCCAGAATGAAACCTTCGTGGAAGAAGTGGCCCAGGCCGAACTGCCCACCGACTTCGGGGGCTTCAAGGTCCACGCATTCAAAAGCGATGTCGACAAAAGGGCCCATCTGGCCCTGGTCATGGGAGAAATCAATCCCGACGAACCGGTACTGGTCAGGGTGCACCGGGCCAACTTCCCCGGAGACACCTTCGAATTCTCCAAGGGCCGGGGCCGGGCCGATGTCAAGGAGACGCTGACCATGATCGCCGGGGAGGGCCGCGGGATCTTCCTGTACCTCAATCGTGAAGAGACGGGCGCCGACCTTCTGGCCTCCATTGACAAGGTGGGGCGAAAAATGGAGGACGTGGACTACCTCGAGGCGGCCATCAGCGAGGAATCCCACATGACGTTCCGCGATTTCGGGATAGGCGCTCAGATACTCAGGGAGCTGGGCGCCGCCAGGCTCCGCATCATCACCAGTCATCCCAGGCACTTCTCGGGCCTGGGAGGATTCGGCCTCGAGGTGGATGAATTCGTCAAACTTCCCGAAACCACGTGATCCGCCACTTCTGATCCGCCCCTTTGTCGTTTTCTTGACACCCTTCCGGACCGATGAGAACATCACTGTGGCCCCTAATACTGGCAGTCGAATGGGTCTGTTCGGTGGTCGCGCAAACCTGGTAGGACTGGACATCGGCTCCAGTGCAGTCAAGCTGATTCGCTTGCGCCAGGCCTCGGGTTCCTGGGAACTGGTGGCCTTCACCATGGGCCAACTCCCCCCCGACGCCGTGGTCGAAGGGCGGATCATGAACTTCACCGCGGTCGTGGAACGCATCCGCGAACTGGTCAAGGAAGCAAACGTCAAAGACGCCGAGTGCTGCCTTGCGGTGGCGGGCAGTTCCGTAATCATCAAAAAGCTGTCCCTCCCCGAAATGACGCGCGCGGAACTCGACGAGTCGATCATGTGGGAGGCGGAGCAATACATCCCCTTCGACATCAAGGACGTGAACGTAGACGCGCAGATCCTCAACCCGCGTGCCGGACAGGGGCAGATGGACGTGCTCATGGTCGCGGCCAAAAAGGACGTGGTCAACGAATTCGTATCCGTGGCAGTCGAAGGTGGGTTGCGGCCGGTGGTGGTGGATGTCGGCATCTTTTCGTGCCTCAATATGTTCGAGATCAATTACGCCGTCCCGGCCGACCAGACCCTGGTGCTGCTGAACGTAGGCGCGAATTCGGTAAACGTGGGCGTCCTGTCGGGCGGCATGGTCTCCTTTACGCGGGATATCGCCATCGGCGGATCCATGCTGACCGCCGAGATCCAGAAACAGTTCAACGTATCGTACGAGGAAGCGGAGGCATTCAAGACCGGGGCCGAATCCAGTCTTTCGTCCTCCACGATAGCCCGCGAGGTCGCCAAGATAGCGGACAGGGTCTCGGACACCATGGTCACCGAGGTTCAACGGTCGCTGGACTTCTTTGTCGCAACCTCCATAAAGGCCGACATCAGCCGCATCTACCTGTCCGGAGGCTCGGCCCAGTTGCCCGCGTTCATTCGCGCGCTTGAAAGAAGGATCGAGGTCCCGGTGGAACTGGTGAACCCATTCAGAAACATCGCGGTCGACGCCCGTAAATTCGATATCGACCTGCTGCAGCGGGCCGCTCCGGTCGCCGGCGCGGCGGTTGGGCTGGCCCTGAGGCGCTTCGGGGACGTATCATGATCCGGATCAACCTGATTGGCTCCAAGGCCAAACCCAAGGCCGCGGCGCCCAAGGGTCACATCTTTCTGTTCGTCGGACTGATCCTGGTCGAGGCCGTCTTTCTGTTCGTCTGGTACCAGATGCTGTCCTCGGACCTTGAAGCAGCCACAAAGCGGACCAAGGACGCCACCGCCAAGATAGCCGACCTGAAGAAGGTCAAACAGTCATGGGAAAAATGGCAGGTGGAAAAGGCCGATCTTGCCCGCCAGACCGCCATTTTCGAATCCCTGCGGTCGGATCAGCTTGGTCCGCCCAATCTGCTGCAGTACCTGTCCTATGTCCTGGCGCCGGTCGATGACTCGCCGGTTTCCTCCGATGAACTGAAGGCCCAGGAACTGGTCGGCTGGAACCCGAAGTGGGACCCACGCAGGGTGTGGCTCACCAGCATGTCGGAAAGCTCCGGTGTCCTCACCATACACGGCCGGGCAATCGACCATGAGGACGTCGCCGAATTCTATCGCAGGCTGGAGTCATCCGATTATCTACAGCACGTCGAACCCGGACTCCAGGTCAGAAAGGTATCGCCGCAGATAGGCATCAAATACGTGGAATTCACGGTAACCGCGGAGATCAACTACAGCGTGCCCGGTACCTCGGCCCTGGCCGCCGGGGGCAAGTCGGGCAAGCCATCCGGTCTTCCGGGCGAGGTTCGAGGCGCGGTATCGGCCGCGCCCGGAGGTGATGCGTGGACAAATTCCTGGACCTGCCCCTGCCGCAGAGGCTGTTGGTGGTGGGAATCCTGCTTGCCGTGATTGGGGGCACCACCTACTATCTGTTCATATCCGAGACCAGCGACGCAATAACTCACCAGGAACGAAAGTACCGCCGCCTGATGTCGGAATACGCCAAGCTCAAGGAATACGACTCGCCCGAATTCAAAAAACGCATGGAGGTCGAACGCGCAGAGGCAATGGCCAAGCGCGCGGAATACTCGAAGATGCTTCCCCCCGAGGAAGAACTGCCGGACCTCATCACGTCGATCAAGAGCGATGCCGACGGAGCAGGCCTGGTGCTGACGCGATTCGAACCCCTGAAGACCTCCATCGAGGGCGAGGGATATCGGGGAATCCCGTTCAACGTCAAGGTCACGGGTTCCTTCCCGCAACTGGTGAGCTTTTTTCAGGCCCTGGCCGCGCCCAGCAAACGCGTCGTCAACGCCAAGGATTTCCGCATTAAGGCAATCACGGACGCGAATTCGCTGTCCGCTTCGGCGGGTGACGTCGGGATGCTGCGGATTCTGGCGGATCGTGAAAAGCGACGTGGCCTGACGCCACACGAGCAGTACGCCAAGACCGTCCTCATGTTCGAAGAACTGGCGAAGCATACGTTGCTCAAGGCCAAGTTCACGGCGCTGGCGTACGTCTACACCGGAGGAGGCGCCTTAAAGGCAACCGGGCTTCCGAGGGGCAAGAAGTGATGCGTTCGTTGCTGAAAATCGGGTTTCTGTTCCTGCTTGTCATGCCCTTGGCGTCATGCGGCAACATCGATGTGTCGACTTCCGGCAGGAGCGCCTCGGCGGGCAGGGCGAACAAGGCGGCCCTGACCAATCCAAACACGGGCAAGCTGACAGGGACCTCAACCCAGATAAACAGGACAAAGGAACAGATAGCCTCCGCCGCGCAGAGCGGCAATTCGGCCCTGCTCCATTCGTTGGGACTGTCGTCAGGCGGATCCCTGGGGCCCAATCCAAAGGCCACCTTGCTGCGGCCGTATTTTCAGGCGTTCGTAAAGAAGCCCGTTGACGGCAAGGTCGATCCATTCAGAAGCAATCTGGCCAGATTCGCGCCGCATGTCGAGATTGCGGAGGAATCGACGGGCCCAGAAGAGGTCGAAAAGACGCCCTTGGAATACTTCGACACCGATTCCTACAAGCTGGTCCTGATCATGTCCGGCACGGCCCGGGCCAAGGCCCTCGTCGTGGACCCCAAGGGAAAATCCTACATCGTTCAGGCGGGCACCAAGATCGGAAATCACGACGGCAAGATAGTCTCGATCACCTCCACCGAGGTAAGGATCGAGGAACCGACCCGCCCCCCCATCCTGAAGGTGCTGGAACCCCCCATAGTCGAGATGGAAAAGGAACTCCAGGCCGTCAAGGAATATTGAGGTCCAGACAGGCCCGCCGTCTGGTCTGCGGAATTCAGAAAATCACGATCGGATTGACGTTGAAGCGCACGGCCTCTTTCAGGGCCTGCGCCTTCGTGGCGCCGGTCAATACATAGATGAAAAAGTGGTATTTCGACTCAGCGCTCAGCGTCCTGTCGCGGAAATAGACAACCTTCTCATCAAAGGGAAAGAAGGCCGACAGGTGGAACGACCGCACATCCTTGATCAGGAACCGGCCGTCGCCCAATCCAACCAGTCCGTTTGCCGCTGGGACATTCACGCTGCCGTCGTAGCCGGGCAGATCGGCCAGCGGGATATCAGCCACCTCGTCGTCCAGCATCGCGGGCGTATAGACCAGACGATCTCCAGAGCGCGGAAAGGTGATGGTCATGTCGCTTGCGTCCGCCTCTTTCCGGTCCAGCGTTACCGAAAGCCTGAACAGGTCGTATCCGTCGGGCGCGCCCTGGGTCCATTTCTCCCAACCTGTGGTCACGTCGAAACCAGCGGCTTCCACTACCGCGTCCATCGGCGGCTGCTCCACCTTGGTCCAGGGATTTTCAGGAAAAACGGCGCCTTTTGTCACCGTGGGACCTGCCAGGTCCACCACGAATCCGTCCGTTTCCGCCGCGTTCTTGAGCGAATCAATGATTTCAACGGCCGCTGACCTGGCGTCCCTGGAATGGTTCAGGGCATACTCGACTTCGCCCCTCCAGGGATTCCAGCCCGTACTGTCGCTCACCTCCCCCAGAATCTGATCCCTGATCGCGCCCGCCAGTCCGGCATCCAGGTCCGAACCCTTCTGAACCACACCCCCGCTTTCGGCCCAGTTCAACACCGCCTCGGCAGCCTGCACGGTAATCCGCGACCCCTCCAGCGAAGTCAGCACCGCGTTGTCGGCCTCGTCCGCGCCAAAGAGCCCGGCGTCCCCCATCCACGTGAAGAAGTTGTGAGCGTCGTCCGGACGCCAGTTGCCGTCCAGGCTGTAAGGCAGCTTTTCGGCCTTGAAACCCATCTGCTTGATGCGCTTGACGTAATCATCCACGGTGGTCAAAAAATAGCCGTCGTCCAGCAGGCCATCGAGTTGCTTTATCAGTTTGTCTCCGGCCTCTGGATAGTACTGAAACACGGTCCCCAGGTAAGGATTCGTGTCGTTGGTTACGGCGACCTCCCCGTCGTCCACGAAGTACCACGTCAGCTTCAATCCGGGGATATCGAGCCCTCTGGCCACCACGACGTCCTGCCCCCGCAGCGTGTACAGAGGGGCGATGGGCACGTCCTTGTACTGGTAGTTGAACAGCCCGGCCTTCATGATCCCTATCGACTGGCCCTGCTGCTTCATCAACTCCAGCATGCCCTCCGAAAACTGTCCCTCCTGGGTGAACACCGCCGGCGAATGCGGCAGGCATACCCTCTCGAACGCGGCCTCGTTCAACTGGATGCTGCGCTCCATGGACCACCGGCTGTGGGCATTGTAGAGTTGGTCCGACCAGTGAAACGACTGGACCGCTATCTGCCCCCTTTGCACCAGGGTCCTCATCTTCTCGATGACGCCGGGGTGGCGATCCGCCATCACATCCAGCATGTAACCCTGCATCTCCATGTCCCCGGCGAATCGAGGATGCGCAAGAAATATATCCAGCACGGGTTCGAACGATTCGGTGATTATCCTGTCCTCCAGTTGTTCGTTGTCGTAATCAAAGATCCCGTCGGGGTCCTGATCCGGCGGGACGAACCCCTTCAACCCGCCGGCCACGTACTGCAGGTTGAAATGGAAAACAGCCAGGGCGAACTTGGTCGGGCCGGTGTCCTTGGGCGTCAGAACGCCCTGCTCGACCGGAGTACAGGATGCCTCGGTCGCGTCCCCGACGATGTCCGATTCCGGGCCGCTGTCGGACAGGGCATCGGGTGTCGACCCGCCCGTTGTGCATCCCGCGACAATAAATGTGAACATCGCCAGCGCGATTGATCTCATACGAGCCTCCAACTGTTTTCAGCAATCAAGCGAGACACCATGTTTCCATGACAACGCGGTTTTGACAATCCCCATGCATCAAACCTAGAATCCGTTGTTGGCAGCGAACAACTTGGGATCGTAATCATCTGGAGTCGTAATGGCGGACAAAGACAAAAGGGGCCCGGTCGATGACGCCCCCGAAGACGGGACACTCATCGACACGGAAATGGTCGGCGATGCCGTTTATGAGCAGCCGGCCCCCGAACCCACGGTGACCGTGGACAGCCACGACGACGTCAGGGCGGACGACGGCGATCAGACGGCAGGGGACGAACCTCCGACTGACCCGGAGCCCGACGATGAATCGACCGTCATGGTCGATATCGAATCAACGGAATCGGAAGAGGACGCGGAAGAGGAAGACGAAGACGAGAACGCCAAAACGGTCCTGATCGAGTCCCCTTTCATGGACGAGGCCCAGCCACCCGAGCCGGAGGCGCGTTGCGCGCAACTGGTGGTGACCTTTGGAAACGACAGCGGCAAGGAATTCCCGGTCACAGGCGACGTCGTTGTCGTGGGTCGGTCCCTGGACGTCGACATCGTGCTGAACGACCCCAGCGTCTCGCGCAGGCACTTCGAGATCCATTTTGTTGACGGCGACTGGCTGCTGAAGGACCTGGGAAGCGTCAACGGAACAAAGATCGACGGCAAGCGGGTCGAGGGGCAATCCCCACTTGCCGAAGGCAACCAGATCGAGGCCGGCCAATCCCTGATGGAGTTCAGATGCGAAGACGGGGACAAGACTCGCGTCCTGGAATTGCCCGAAGAGCCGACCCCCGACGAGGCCACCGTGATCTCGGACGCCTCCGGCCTGGAATCGGTCGGGGCGCAGCCATCGCCCGGAATTGAGGGACGGATCCGGTGAAGGAAAAGGAACCGGGAGCCGTTTTCCGACAATAGCCCTGGTTGCGGCCGTCATCGCGATTGTCCTTGGGGCGTTGGCGGTCGCGCAATTCGGATTCGGCGTGAGGATCCTCCCCCTGGGACCCGACCCTGAAGTCGAGAAGGCGAGGCAGGCGGAGGCCGAGGCGGCAAAGGCCAGGATGGAGGCCAGGGACATCAACGCCCTGGGACTCGTCGCCTTTCAATCCCGCGAGTGGGACCGCGCCATCAGGATGTTCAAGAGGTCCATCGAACTGGACCCATCGCTAGAGGGAATCGAGGAAAACCTGAATCGCTCGAAACAGGAAAAGAAATACTCCTCGATTCTGAAGGACGGCAAGGGACTGCTGGACAAGGGTGACGTGGACGGTGCACTGACGAGCCTTGCCGAAGTGCCGGAATCAAGCGTCTACTATCCCGAGGCCAGACAGCTCATGGACTCCGCCGGCAAGATGCAGATAAACAAGGAAATCGCCGTGATCAAGACGTCCCTGTCCTCCGGCAGGAAAAAGGACGCAAAGAGCGAATACATATCGCTTTTGGAGCGGCACCCGGACGACGACGCAGTGATTGCCCTGCGTGATGAACTGGTCGAGGCCGGTCTACGCCTGGAACCTATCCGCAGGAAGGCCCATGCCAAACCTGCCGAAAAGCAGACTGTGGCCTCCACCGGTTGGCATTCACCTCCGGCCGGACGCCGGCGTGCAAAGACCGGCAGCCCCAGAATGGACATCGCCGAGGCTCTGCGACTCTATGAAAGGGGTTCGTTCCAGCAGGCCGCTGATCAGGTGATGTCCATCGCGAGGCATTCCAAGGGGTCGGAAGCGGGGCGGCTGCGCTCTATCGCGCGAAGGATCGAGCAGTTCGCCACGGCATTCAACGGCGGCAAGACGGCCCTCGAATCCAAGCGCCTCGACAAGGCGGAACAGGGTCTGAGCCTCGCCCTCAGACTGGACCACGGCATCAATGGGTATTACGAACCGCGAATAAGGGGTTATCTGGGCGACACCTATCGCGGCCGGGCGGCCGCCGCCATCCAGAACACCGACTACGTCCTGGCCGCCAAGAGCGCCAGGAAGGCCCTGTCCTACAGACCTGACGACCACCTGGCCCGCACGATCATGGACAAGTGTCTCTCGGTTGCGGCCCGTTACTACGAGCAGGCGGCGGCGGACATCCAAAACGGCGAAAGGGACGCGGCGCGCCGGAAGCTCAAAATGGTTCTGGACATGGTGCCATCCGGTCATCAGCTCGCCGACAAGGCCAGCGACCTGATAAAGAAGACCAGATAGGGCCGGTCGATTTTCATGAACACACACGGCAAAATATGGGACTCAAACCATTGGACTGTTTCCTTCATTTCGGCTAGACTCCGGCCTCAACGACATGGGGGCACTCATGGATGAGATTCGCCTGGTGGAAAGGCGGACGCTCCTGGACGCAGAGGGCGTGGCAACCAGGATAGGCGAGCTGGCCGCCGGCATCGCCGAACACGCGCGGAGCAATCCGATAGGGCTGGTGGGGATCCAGACCGGAGGCGTATATCTGGCCGAAAGGATATGCGGGCGACTCGAAGAAATGGGCATTGAAAGGCCGCCTCAGGGTGTGCTGGACATCACCCTGTACCGTGACGATATCTTCCT
>JAADHL010000158.1:11063-20654 GCA_013151875.1 Deltaproteobacteria bacterium | reverse complement strand
GGTGACTGAAGTAACGGGCGTATGATGGATCGCCGTGCATGTAACCCACGGAATACAGGTGAATCAGGCTGCCGATGCCCGTGACCACCAGCACCATCACGATGGACAAAGGGTCAAGGTACAGCGAAAAATCGATATGGATCGGGCCGGCGCTGATCCAGTTGAACAGGGTCGCGGTCGCCGATCCGAAGGCAGGGTCATCCGCGCGCAGCCCCAGAAAACCCATACCCGCCAGGATCGCCGCCAGAAATGAAACGACCGGTGCTCCGACCCCTATCACGGTGACGGCCTTTCGCGGCAACCACCGCGACAGCAGACCATTCACGGCCGCCCCTACCAAGGGCGCGAACACGATCAGGTAGAGCAGCGATGAAATCTGGGTCCTGAACATGTGCTACCCCTTCATCCGTGTGGCTTCGTCAAGGTCCACGCTGCGGTTGTGCCTGAACAGGGCGATGACCAGGGCCAGCCCAACCGCCACCTCCGCGGCCGCGACCGCCATGACGATGAATACGGCCGCGTTGGCCAGGGCGTCGCCCCGCCAGCGCGCAAAGGCCAGAAAGGCCACGTTAACGCCGTTGAGCATCAACTCCAGAGACATCAGCGCCACCAGGGCGTTGCGGCGAGTGACCACGCCGACGGCCCCGATTGTGAACAGCGCCACGGCCAGGACCAGAAAGTGCGACAGAGGTACGCCGGTCATGACGCACCTCCCGTCTGTCTGCGGGCCACCAGGACAGCGCCGATAATCGCCACCAGCAACAAAATCGATGTCAGTTCGAACGGCAGCAGATAGGTTGTCACCAGGGCCGCGCCGACATCGTGGATACCGCCGTAACCGGTAAAGCCCTCGGCGGCAAGGTTCACCGGGGTTTCCCCCTCAGTGACCACGACCACCGCCAGGGCCAGTTTCGTGAACATGACCAGACCGGCGCCGACCCCAAAGACCTTCCAAGGCGTCCAGCGGGCGCCCTTCAGCTCATCCTTTTTCAGATTGAGCAGCATCACGACGAATACGAACAGGACCATCACGGCGCCGGCGTACACCAGTATCTGGAGCACCGCCACCAGGTGGGCCGACAGCATGACGAAGATGCCGGCCACGAAAAAGAACGACACCAGCAAGGCCAGCGCGGCATGCAGCGGGTTGCGCCCGAAGGGGGGCAGGACAACGCAGACAGCACCTCCCACGGCCATGATCGCCATGAAATAGAAGATCAGGAGTTCAGCCGTCATCGGACCTCCGGTCTACAGTCGAGTCCTCAGTTGCCGTAGGGACAGCGCCCCTCGGCGATATGCCTTTCGAACTCATCCCTGAACTTGGTCACAAAGCTGGTAACGGGCATCGCCGCGGCATCACCAAGGGCGCAAATGGTGTTGCCCGAGATATTGCCCGCGGCGTCCAGCAGCAAATCGCAGTCTCCCGCCCGGCCGTTGCCGCTTTCAATCGAGTCCACGATACGGGACAGCCAACCCGTTCCGCTCCTGCAAGGGGTGCACTGACCGCAGGACTCATGGGCGTAGAACTGGGAGATCCTTTTAAGGACCGCCACAGGACAGGTGCCTTCGGTGAACACGATGGTCGCGCCGGAGCCAAGCATGGTTCCGGCCGCGGCAAGGCTGCTGAAGTCCATCGATATGTCAATCTCGTCAGCGGTCAGGACAGGGGTGGACGACCCGCCGGGAATGACCCCCTTTATCGGTCGGTCGTCGAGCGTGCCCCCTGCGTAGTCATATATGAGCGTCTTCAGGTTGGTGCCCATCGGGGCCTCGTACAGGCCCGGCTTTTTCAAGTGCCCTGAAAGGCAATAAATCTTTGGACCGCCGTCCTTTTCGAGGCCCATCTGCACGAACTTCTCGGCGCCGTGACGGAAAACAAGGGACACGCATGCCATGGTTTCGACGTTGTTGATGATGGTGGGACACCCGAACAGCCCGACCACCGCTGGAAACGGCGGCCGGTTGCGGGGCCGCCCCGGCTTGCCTTCGATGCTTTCCATCAGGGCCGACTCCTCGCCGCAGATGTAGGCGCCGGCGCCGGGATGCACGTAGATGTCCAATTTGTAGTCCCGCCCCAGGACCTTTTCACCCAGGTAGCCGGACTTGTACAACTGCGCGATGCAGTCCTCGAGGATCCGGATCTGCTTTACGAACTCGCCGCGGACGTAGATGTAGGAAGTGTTCGCCCCGATGGCGTACGCGGAGATGATTATGCCCTCCAAAAGGGGGAACGGGTCGTGTTCGAGGAAATAACGATCCTTGAAGGTGCCGGGCTCGCCTTCGTCCGCGTTGACCAGGAGATATCGCGGCTTCGGGTTGTCCGCCGGTATGAAGCCCCACTTGACGCCCGCCGGGAACCCCGCGCCGCCGCGCCCACGCAGGTTGCCTTTCTTGACCTCCTCGCGAACAGCGTCCGGCTGCATGTCCAGGGCCTTCTTAACGGCCTCAAAGCCCCCGGTGGCAAGGTGTCTGTCCAGGTCCAGGATGTCCTCGCCGGGCCCGCACCTCAGCAGGTGTTTCCCGGGCGTCTCAATGGTCTGATCGTTCACTGCCCGCCTCCCGCCTGCCTCAGGGAATCGATCAACTGGTCCGCCTTTTCAGGCGTCATGTTCTCGTGGTAGTCGTCGTTCACCTGGATCGCGGGGGCCGTGCCGCAGGACGCGAGGCACTGAACGCCTTCCAGGCTGAACAACCCGTCTTCCGTGATCTCGCCGAATCCTATACCCAGCTTGCGCTTCAGGTGGTCGGCGATATGATCGGCGCCGTTCAGATAACACGATACATTGACGCACACCTGCACGTGATACCTGCCCACGGGCTGTTTGTGCAGCAGGGTGTAGAACGTGGCGGTATTCAGGACGTACGTCTTTGGAAGGTCGAGCCTTTCGGCCACGTACTCCATGACCTCCCGCGACAGGTAACCGAACTCCCTGTCGGCGATTACCAGGGTTGGAATCAACGCCGCCTGCCGGTTGGGATATCGACCCAACAGCGCCTTGAATTTTTCTTCGGATTCCGCCGTAAAGGCCAGCGTCATCTTGAACTCCCCATCATCGGACGAACATTCGACCCGAAGGTGCACTTTCGTATCGGAGAAAGGGGGTGGATGTCAAGGACAAAACACCGCTCAAAACGCTGTTGACACGGGTTAAGGGCCTGCTGCCCGACAATACCCGCCGTCCCGCGGCGGCGCACTTGACCCGATGGCGCGGTCACGATAGACATGTCGCATGAATCCGGAAGACCTTCTCGAACGATGCGAGTTCATCGCGCGCGACGACGTGAGCGGCGCGACCGAACTCACCCTGAAGGCGTGCGACGTTCTGGTCGAGGCCATCGAAAAGGGCGTTCTGGGGCCCGTGGCGGACAGGCTGCGCACCGTAAAACCGATGATGGCCTCCATACTAAATGTCGTGGCCCTGGCCGGGTCCGTGGACGATTCATCACGCGCGGCCGGACTGGTGCTGGACTTCCGATCCAGCCTGGAGTCGGCCCCGGCGCGCGCGGCGCTCGCCACTGTCGATTATCTGAAAAAGACTTCGGAAGGCCCCTTCCGCGTCCTTACAATCAGTGCATCATCAGCCGTAGAGAAGGCCATCGTCGAGCTGGCCGGACATGGCCTGACTTCATCCATAGTAGTGGGGGAATCAAGGCCCATGCGCGAGGGCGCCGCCATGGCCCGCCGTCTGGCTGAACGGTTGGGATACACACAGGTGACCCTTGACGCCGCCCTTGCCGGGCTCATCGACCGGGACTCGATTGTGCTCATCGGCGCGGACGCCGTATTGCCCAACAGGGTCGTCAACAAGGTGGGCAGCCTGTCTTTGTGCCTCGCCTCTCACCGATGGTCCACGCCGGCGATCGTGGTCACGACCAGCCACAAGGTGCTGTCCGCAAGGGCGCGGGACTTCTATCGCCTGCCCCTGGCCACGGCCGACGATGAGGGCTTTATCGACGTCCTGTTCGAAGAGGTCCCCCTGGACCTGGTCACCACGGTGGTCACGGAGGGAGGGGCCGTTGTTTAGGGGCGGTCTCAGGCACCGTCCGAGGCGCGTTTCAACCTGTCCAGCATCAACCTCACCATCAGCGCCGACGCGATCAGCAGGACGGTAAGAATGCCGAAGAATACGTGATGGGGAAGCTGGGAATAGAATTTCCCGATGAAGCCCGACAGGTAGTTGCCGACCGCGGTCGCACCGAACCAGCCGCCCATCATCAGGCCCCGCATGCGGGCGGGCGCCACCTTGGACACGAAAGACAGGCCCATCGGGCTCAGGAAAAGCTCGCCGATCGTGATCACGAAGTACGTCGAAACCAGCCACATCGGCGACATGTTGTTTGCGTCGGCGTCACCGCCCATGAAGGAGGCCACTATCATTATCACCATCGCCAGCGCCGAAATGAACATGCCGATCCCAATCTTGGCCGGGCTGGACGGCTCCTTGCCCCGCGCGCGCAGCCAATTGAAAAACATGACCACCAAGGGGGTCAGAAAAAGGATGAAAAGGGGATTGAACGTCTGGTATGTCTCGGGCCTCAGGAGGTCGTGCACGACCACTGACCGCTTGGCGAACAGGGTCAGGGCGAAACCGTTTTGGTGAAACGACATCCAAAAGAAGATCACAATCAGAAAGATGATGCCCAGGGCCATGATCTGCCCGCGTTCCTTTTCCGGCGACGCCCTTTCCTCGTCCGGTTTGTCGTGGGCGGATTCACCGGCGGCCTGCCCGTTGTCGCCGTGCATGTAGTTGCGCTTGAAGACCTCAAAGACCAGCAGGGACAAGAGCATGCCCACCGCGGCGGCGCCGAAAGCGGCGTTGTAGGACCCGAAATGCGCGTGGAGCCAGGTCGCGGCAAGGGGCGCCACGAACGCTCCCAGGTTGATTCCCATGTAAAAAATGTTATAGCCGACATCCTTGAATTTGCTGTCGGGTTCGTACAGATTACCGACCAGGACCGAGATGTTGGCCTTGAACAGGCCGTTCCCGATCACCATGACCCCAAGCGCCGTGTAAAAGAGCCACAGAGAGTCCTTTCCCGAAAGAGCCAGCAAAGCGTAACCGGCCCCAAGCACGGCGCCGCCAATCAGGATCGTGCGTCGGTACCCCAGAAAACGGTCGGCGATCCAGCCGCCCGCTATGGGCGTGAAATAGACCAGCGCCAGGAACATCCCGTAAATCCCGCCCTTGACCGAGTCGTCCCAGCCGAACACCTCGTCCATGTACAGAACAAAAACGGCCAGCATCGTGTAGAAACCGAACCTCTCCCACATCTCCGTGAAAAAGAGGGTCATCAGGCCCTTCGGGTGATTCTTCAGCATCTTCGGCTCCTTGTTCCGGCGTTAGAAGTTTGTAACTATCAGCTCGGTCACGTCCTTTCTGTGATCCGCCTTGCAACTGACGGCCCGGCTTGCCTTCACCATGTCGATATTGAATCCCTGGTACATTTCCATGACAGCGTCCGTCCGCGAGTTCGACAGCATCACGTGCACGCCCCGGCCGTCGAGGTCGCGGAACGTCTCTGCCAGCCGGACCTGGTCATCCATGGTAAAGCCGCCCTTCGAGTAGGCGGTAAACGAAGACGACGCGGACAGGGGCACATAAGGCGGATCCAGATAGACCAGATCGCCCGCTTTCGGCCGGGCGAGCGCCTCATCGAAAGGCACGGCCAGCAGTTCCACGTCCGCCAGGGCCTTTGACGCGGCCCTCAGTACATCCTGGTCGCATATCGTGGGGTTGCGGTAACGCCCCATGGGCACGTTGAAGCGCCCCTTGCTGTTCTCGCGGTACAGACCGTTGAAGCAGGTCCGGTTGAGGTAGATCACGCGAGCCGCCTTCCGGTCGAGACGCCTCGGCTCGACGGCACGCACCGCGTAATAGTAATCCTTTCCGTGTTTGTCCTTGTGCCCTCGCAAAAGACTGATCACGGCCTCCACGTCCCCGGCCACCGCGCGATAGGTATCGATCAACCGCCTGTTTATGTCCGAAAGCACGGCGCCGCTTTTGATGCGGCCAAGACCCCACAGTTCGAAAAACAACGCGCCTCCACCGAAAAACGGCTCGAAATAGGTTCCGAATCCACCCAATCGATCTATGCGGGACACCAGTTCCGGCAGCAGTTGTCTTTTTCCGCCGGCCCATTTCAAAAAGGGCCTTGGTGTTGATGAGCGATTTTTCATGCAGGATGCTTCACCGGTTCATGCGAGACCATCAGGACCCCCAGACATGAAACTATCACGACCATACCGCCGATCAGGCCGGCCGCTGTCGGGACCTCGTCGAACAGGACCAGGCCCAGGATGTAGGAAAGCAGGGGATTCAGGTACGAAAACCCGCTTACCACGGATGCCCTCTCCAGGGCGAAGGCGGACGTCAGAAATATCTGGCCCAGGGTCGCCACCAGCCCCACGCCGCACAACAGCGCAATCGTCACCGGGTCGGCCAAGGCCCGCGCCATTTCATTCAAACCGAAGCCCTTGATACCCATCGCGGACGCAACCATCAGGCTTATCAGGCCCAGGATGGAGGCATACATCGAAAAATACAGGACGATTGTCGCAGATGACTCGGTACGCGAGAGGCGTCGGACCGAAATGTAGGCCACCGCCGCGAAAAAGGCTGACGCCAACCCCAGAACCGCAGCGATATTGATGCTGGAAAGGTCGGGCGACACCAGCAGGGTCGCGCCCAGAAAGGCCGCCCCGACAAAGGGCAATATCCGGCCGGTCCTCTTTTCATGCAGAATGAAACCGGAAAGGATGACGACGAAAACCGGCGAACTGAAGTTCAGGATGACGGCAGTGGAGAGGGGCAGGTATTCCAGGGCGAAAAAAAAGAAGGTCAGGGCCAGAAACCCGACCACGCTGCGCAGCAACAGCAGCCAGTGCTGAGTGGCGCCGAGGGGGGCGCCCTTCAGCCTGAAATACACGAACAGCGTGACGAAACCGACGAACGCCCTGAAGAACACCGCCACCAGGAAGGGCACGTCGCGCACGGACTGCTTGACAAAGACCCCCATGACGGCAAAGCACAACGACGCCAGAACCATTCTGAATACCGCGGCCTTTGTCCGTGGGGACCACATTGGGGGGGAGGCTAGCAGACTTGGACGCCGACGGTCCAGCGAACCAGGCAATGGTTCATGATTTTCGCGTCTCGGACATCACCCAGTCGAGGTAGTCGCGACTGCCGGAAACCACCGGCAGGACTATGAATTCAGGCAATGAATAGGGATGTATCTCCTTTATCCGCTGTTCCAGGGCATCCAGTGAATCGGCCGATGTCTTGACCACCAGCAGGTCCTCGGTATCCGACTCGACATTACCCTTCCAGCGATAGACCGAAGACACGCCCCTGACCACGTTGACGCAGGCGGCCAGGCGCTTTTCGATCAGATCCCGCGCTATCGCGTCAGCGGTTTCGCCCGCTGGGGCGGTAACGAAAACGACCCTCGCTGCGGTCACGAAAAACACCTCGGCAAACCGGCGCCTATTTGATGACTTTCCTGCCCCCAAGTATGCCGGTGTTGATTTTGATCCTGGGTTTGGCCTTCTTGCCTTTTCCACCCTTTTTGTGGGTATTGGTTTTCGGCCTGGGCGCGGGGGGTTCGTATTTCCGTGGTCTGACCATCATCACCAGCTTGTCCGGCGGCACCACCTCGCCGACCGGCGGCGCCACGGAGGCCGGCCCGAACGGGACGGGCTTGTTGGACATGACACCCGGTTTCGCGGTGGCCAGGGGCCTGTCCAGCCTGAATACGACCGGTTCACCCCTGGGCGCCAGGAACCAGATTCCAGCACCGACGACAACCAGCGCCAGAACGGCCGCGACGGCATACATCGGTGTTCTGGATTTCTCGGGCTGGGCCTGGGGATTCGATTCCTTTGCCATTTCGACCCGCATCCGCTCTTCTTCCGCTTCGCGGGCCTTGCGCAGTTCGTATTCCTTGAGGGCTGCCTCCCTCTTCCTGCGCTCCTCCTCAACCCTTTTTCTGCTTTCCTCGGCCTTCTTGTTCTCCTCCTCGAGGCGCCTGCGCTTTTCCTCGTCTTCCTTGGCCTTCAGGGAGGACATGAGCTTCGCGGTCTCGGCCTCGGTGTCGTCCCGGGCGCGGTCCAGGATGTCCATCAGGACGCTCTTTGACTTCGGAGGCTCGGGCGGCAGTTCCTCGTCGATGCCGGCGTCCTGGTCGTTTTTTTCGTCAGACATAGATTCCTCCGGTCGCGCGATGTCCCTCATCGGCACATACAAGCGGGACCAATCCTAGATTCCACCTTGGGTGGAGTCAATAGCGGCTTCCGGTTCAGACGACCCGTATGTCCGCCTGGGGCAGTTCGGACAGGAAACGGGACGCCTGCATGGCGTGCACTCCGCCGAAACGGACGCGTGTCGTCGCATGGCTCAGGCACAGTCCTTCCCGGGCCCTTGTCATGGCCACGTACATCAGCCGCCTCTCTTCCTCCAGCGCGGCAGTGCTGCCCAGCGAGTTCATGTGCGGGAAAAGCCCCTCTTCCAGACCGCACAGGAACACGTGGTCGAATTCCAGGCCCTTTGCCGCGTGGACGGTCATGAGGTTCAGGGCGTCCGGCGCTTCCGAGCCGTCCGTCTGATCGAGGGGTTGCAACAACGACACGCGATCCAGATAGGCCATCAGGTCGCGCTTGCCGCTCAACTCGCCGATCTCGCGCACCGACGCCAGCAGTTCCTCCACGTTCTCGACCCTGTTCTGGGCCTCGATCGTGTTCTCGCGTCCGAGGTGCTCCATGTAGCCGGTCCTGACCAGGGTGGCCCTGACAACCTCCTCGGCGTCCCCGCTTGCGGCCAGAGCGGCAAGCGAAGTGATCATCTCGATAAAATCCCTGACCCTGGCCTTCAACGCAGGCTTGCCCTCGTCACCGATTTCGGCCAGGCACATCAGCAGGTCCTTTCCCGTTTCAGCCGCGCGCTGACGGACCTTCTGGACCGTCACCGCCCCGATTCCCCTTGGGGGCACGTTGACGATCCTCTCCAGGCTGACGCCGTCCGCAGGGTTCACCAACAGGCGCAGGTATGCGATTACATCTTTCACTTCCCTGCGCTGATAGAACTTCATGCCCCCTATCACGCGATACGGAATCCGCACCGTGCGCAGGGCATCCTCGAAAACGCGGGACTGGGCGTGAGTACGGTAGAACACGGCCATCCTCTCGTATGGGACCCCTTCGGCCGCCCTCGCCCGAACCTCCTTGACCACGAACATCGCCTCGTCCCGTTCGCTGAACGACGCATGCACGACCACCCTCGATCCCTTTCCCCTGATCGCCTGAAGGTCCTTTGCGTGCCGCCTGCGATTGAAGTTGATGACCCGCGACGCCGCGTCGAGTATCGGGCTCCGCGAGCGGTAGTTGCTGCGCAGCGTAACCACTGTCGCGTCCGGAAAATCCTTGCGGAAATCCAGGATATTCTCGACCCTGGCCCCCCTCCATGAATAGATCGACTGGTCGTCGTCGCCCACCACGCAGATGTTCCGGCGCTCGCCGCTGATCTGCTTCAGCAATTCGTACTGCACGCGGTTCGTATCCTGGAACTCGTCCACCAGGACATGCTGGAAATCGAA
>JAADHL010000158.1:5498-10978 GCA_013151875.1 Deltaproteobacteria bacterium | reverse complement strand
AGACGATGGACCTCGGCCCTCTGACGATCCACGGGCGCCGGTGATGGATCGGGCTCCATCAGACCATCGTTCTTTCGGTGGTCGATGTAGGAACGAAACGGTCCCGTGCCTGTCTTTTTCAGGCCCAGCCCCTTGATGATCCTGCGCAGCAGGGCATCCTGGTCGTCGTCATCGTAGATCACGAAATCCCTGGGATAGCCCAGCAGGTCCGCATGCCTGCGCAGAATCCTCAGACAGATGGAATGAAACGTTCCCATCCACCTGGGCGCATCGTCCTGGTCCAGCAGGGTCCTTACGCGCTCCTTCATCTCCGCTGCGGCCTTGTTGGTGAACGTGACGGACAGGATGCGTCCGGGGTACACCGATCTTTCACGCACCAGCCAGGCAATCCGCCGGGTAATGGCCCTGGTCTTGCCGCTGCCCGCCCCCGCCAGTATCAACAACGGCCCGCCCTCGTGCGTCACGGCTTGCAACTGGTCCTCGTTCAGGTCTTTCAGAATCGGGTTCGCCGTATCCAATGTACCGCTCTCCTGTATCGGGCCCTTTGTATCGTATCGAGTCTACTGGTTCCTTGTTTCAGCGCGGGTAGCAAGACATCGCTTCATATATCGGAAATCAACTTGAGTCACCTTCATTCGACGGTGACGCTCTTGGCCAGGTTCCGGGGTTGATCGACATCGGTACCCTTCAGGTCGGCCACGTGGTAGGCCAAAAGCTGCAACGGCACCGTGGCTACCATCGGAACCAGGAACTCCGGGCATGCCGGCAATTCAATAACGTCATCCACGCGCTGCGGCACTTCTTCGTCCCCGGTGGTAGCCAGCGCCACCAGAAGCCCGTTCCTGGCGCGGACCTCCTCCAGGTTTCCCAGGGTCTTGCGGTAAAGAGGTCCCTGAGGGGTCAGAACCAGGGTGGGGAAATTCTCGTCGATAAGGGCTATCGGGCCGTGTTTCATCTCTCCGGCGGAATAGCCCTCGGCATGGACGTACGATATCTCCTTGAGCTTCAGCGCGCCTTCCAGCGCCACCGGGTACAGTATTCCCCGCCCCAGGAACAGCATGTGTTCGAAGTGCATGTATCTCTTGGCAACCCTCCTGATGGCGGAGCTCTTTTTCAACACCTCCTCGATCAGCCCGGGCACTGTCAGCAGTTCCTCCAGGTGCTTGCGAACGGAAGGCGCATCCAGCACCTTGCGCGCACGGCCGATGGCCAGGGCCAGCAGATAAAGCGCCACGATCTGCGTCGTGAACGCCTTGGTCGACGCCACGCTGATTTCAGGACCGGCGTGCGTGTAGATCACATGGCCAGTGAAGACGCCACCGAGTTGCATACCGCCAGGGTCGCCATGCCCGCCTCCCGGGCCTCCCGGTGGGTCCTCAGGGTGTCCAGCGTCTCGCCGGACTGGCTGATTGTCACGAACAGGTCGTGAGGGCCGGTAAGGGCGGACCGGGCGTCGAACTCCCCTGCCAGGTGGACCTCCACCGGCACGCGGGCCAGTCTTGTAAGATAGTTTCTGGCCACCAGCGCGGCGTGCCAGGATGTTCCGCACGCGGCCAGATGGACCCTCTGGATACCGGCCAGAAAATCCCCGTCGGGACCCTCTGTCTCGAACAGCACGGCCCCGCGCTCCATGGATATCCGACCGCGCATCGTGTCGATCATGGCACGGGGCTGCTCGTTGATTTCCTTGAGCATGAAGTGCTTGTATCCGCCCTTCTCGGCCATGGCCGGCGTCAGGTTGATATGTATGGGTTGCTTGTCTATCGGACGACCGTCTTCCAGGGCGAAAATCCGGCATTCGGACGCCGTCACCACGCCCACGTCACCGTCATCCAACGTAATGATCTCGCTGGAAAAGCCCAGCATGGCCGGGATGTCGGAGGCGACCATGTTCTGCCCCTCTCCCAGAGCCACGATCAGGGGCGACGAATTTTTTGCAATGATAATGCGATCCGGTTCATCCAGGCTGAAGACCGCTATCGAATACGAACCACGCACCCTCTTCAATGCGTCGCGGGTGGCATCCAGGACACCCTCGCCGCCCTTCATGGCCTCATCGACCAGGTGAGACAGTACTTCCGTATCGGTTTCGGACGTGAATTCGCGTCCGGCCTTCATCAGGATGCTACGCAATTCCATGTAGTTTTCGATGATGCCGTTGTGGACCACGACCACGTTGCCGGCCCTGTGCGGATGGGCGTTTTCCTCGCTGGGCCTGCCGTGCGTGGCCCAGCGGGTATGCCCGATCCCCACGTTTCCGGACAAGGGTTGTTCGCGCAGCAGGGCATCCAGCATGGAAAGCTTGCCCGATGCCCGCCTGACCTCGATCCCGCCGTCCTGCAGGACCGCCATGCCGGCGCTGTCATAGCCCCTGTATTCCAGCCTTTTCAGACCATCCAGCAATATTCCCGAGCAGTCGCTTGGCCCCACATATCCGACTATCCCACACATCTGCGAGCATCTCCCGTTTCAAACTGGAACACATTTCGGAATGACTGCATGGACACCGTTCGCGGCGACAGAGCTTTAAGGTCCAATTCAGATACGAATCCACCACTGATCGCCGTCGCGGATCAGCTTCAAATGCATCTGGATCTGCCGCTGGCCCTGGGCCGTGGCAAGAGCAAGGGTCACGTCGGCCTTGGCTGAATCCCCGTCACGATCAAGCGACACCCCAACGACCTCGCCCCTGCGCAGGGCCTCGTGGACATCCGGGGTTCTGTCGAATGTCCTCCAGACCATCAATTGAAAGAAACGCAACCTCGACTGGGCCCTTATTTCCGCAGGGTCCTGAGTCCCAAAAAACTCCTCGACGTCCCTGCGGAATCCAGCGGTGCTGCCCACCATGTCGATGGACGACGATTTCAAGGCCAGCAGGTCGTCCTTGAACACGCGCTTGCTGGCGCTTGCAAAGTCTCTTTGCTTCAGGTCCTCTATGTAACCAAGGGTCGCCGACCGGATCCGGGCGAGTTCCGGGTCGTACCTTGCGATTACGGTCGCCACCGCCACCGCCAACAGCACACCCAGCACCACAAAAAGGCCTTTCTTCACTCTGGAATCGGTCATGGTCCTCCCAGGTCAATCCAGTTCTGTCATGTCAATCCAGTTCTATCTTCTTGAATCTTTCATACACCTCTTGGGACTCTCTTGCCACCCCCCCTGGGCCCGCCGGTTCAGCGACATCGGTCTGTCGGACCGTAGCCCCGGCATGGCCGTCGGAGTCGCTCGAAACCGGGTCGCCGGCGTCGGAAACCGGGACATCAATATCCTCCGCAATCTCTTCGGCGGCACCCTGATCCTCGGCCGAAGAAAGATCCGTCGCCACGGCATCCGGCAAACGCCGCAGCACGTACCCCAGCAGCAAAGAATGAACCACCGCGGTCAGGGACACGTCCCGGGAAGAGAGGTAATCCAGGATCGCTTCACTTGATTCGGCGGGGCGGACCATCGCCTTCATCAGGGCTGCGCGGGTCCCCGGGTCCGCGGTGACCCTGGTGAAATCCGCCGAAACCAGCAGCGCCCCCTCAAAGTCCACGTCCGTGATATTGGCGTCCTTGAAGCAAGTGCCCACCAGCAGGGCGTCCCTGAAGCAGGCGCCGGCCAGGTCGGCCGCACGGAAGTCACCGTCCATTATAACCGCTCCCGTAAAGTCCGCGCGCGACAGCACGGCGTTGCCGAGCCTGCGATTGACGAACCTGGATTCGACGATCACGGCCCTGGTAAACGCCGCCGAATACAGATCCGAAGCCGAAAAAACGACACGAACCAGCTCCGATTCCGCGAAGTCGGCGTTTCCCAGCGATGTCTCACTGAACGTGACCCCCAGCAAATTCGATCTCCTGAATGACGCCTCCATGGCCTCGCAGGAGCGTATCTCAACGTCCTCCAGGCGGGCCCCGCCGAGGTCCGCGCCCCTCATGGCCGCCCCGGTCAATGCGCACCTTTCCAGCCGACAGTCCTTCATCATGGAACCCGCAAGCCCGACCTCGACAAGATCGGTCCCGTGAAAGGCCGCGCCGGCCATCTTTAGGTTGGACAGGTCCTGACGTCGCACCAGGCTGTCACGTACTTCACCCGAACCGACCGCAACCTCCAACTCCTGATAGGTATCGACCGTCTTTTTCACATCATCGCCGGCCATCAGGATCCCCCCAACCTACACCGGCGGCCAGTTCAAAGCCGAAAAGGGCGTAAAACTCGATTGCGCGTGATATCTGCTCGACCGCGCACCGCTCGTTCGGCGCGTGAGCCTGCCTCTCGTCGCCCGGACCAAAACCCAGAGTGGGAATTCCGAACATCCCGGCGGTTGCAACGCCGTTTGTGGAAAAGGTCCAGCGGCCAGGCCCACAATCCACCATCCCAAGCCCGTCCAGGGTGCGCCGGGAGGCGTCAAGCGCCGGGTGCCCTTCATCCAACAGCCAGGTCGGATAGTACTTGTCGGTCGGCAGCACGAATCCAGTGTGCGTCGGCTTGTCGTAGGTAAGGACGTCCACGCGGCCCTGCCATCGTCTTACCGAGGGGAGGTTCGCGATTTCATCAACGGCCGACTGCCTGGTTTCGCCCATCGTCAGGCGTCTGTCCACGTGTATGCATGCCGAATCCGCCACGGCGCACAGCGAAGGGGAGGTCGATGTGATCTGGGATACGGTCAGGGAACCCTTGCCCAAAAACGGATGCTCGGTCAGTCTATCGTTCAGCGCCTCCAGTTCCTTGAGGATGTCCGCCATCCTGTAGATGGCGTTGACCCCCCTTTCAGGGGCCGATCCGTGCGCCGAAACTCCGGCCACGGTCACGGTGATCTCCATCCTGCCGCGATGCCCCCTGTACACGTTGCACATGGTCGGCTCGGTCAGCACCACGCAGTCCGGTCTGAGTCCATCCTCGCGCACCAGAAACTGCCAGCAGAGCCCGTCACAGTCTTCTTCCTGGACACTGCCCACGCCCATGAAACGGAAAGGCAGGTCGAAGCCAGGCAGGTCCGAATCCAGGGCAGAGAGCACCTTGCCCGCGTACACAATAGCCGCCATGCCGGCCTTCTGGTCGGACGCCCCCCTGCCGTGCAGCGATCCGTCGCGCACATCGCCGGAAAAAGGGTCGCCGTCCCAGTTATCGGGGTTTCCAACGTCCACGGTGTCCAGATGGGCGTCGAATGCAATCAGGGGACCTTTATCGCCGATGACGCCGCGAACGTTCCCGAACCGGTCCACATCAACGCCCTTGAAACCGGATTCCTTCATGCGGGAGGACACCAGGCGGACCACGTCTCCTTCGTCGCCGGACAGCGATCTGGTCCTGACGAGGTCCGAAAGGAACTCGACGGCCTCCCCGCCAAGGTCTTTCACCTTGCGCCTGATTTCCGCAACCGCGTTCACCGGAACCACAAAAGCCACCCTGTCAAGGCTCTACAACCATGGATCAGAACATACACCATTATCGCGGTCAACGGCCGGCGGCGACAGACATGGTCCGGGGCGACGCCG
>JAADHL010000158.1:0-5441 GCA_013151875.1 Deltaproteobacteria bacterium | reverse complement strand
AGTTCGAAAATGTTACCATCCCGGCGGTTCAGGATTCGGGAGGGCCGGATGCTACGATCAGGCGTCGTGTTCTCTGGAATTGCCGCGTGCATCGTCATTGCACTCGGATGCGGAACGGACAAGCCAGGCTCGACTGGTTCGGATACGATACCGGAAGGCCTTCCGGATGCCTTCAGCGAAACAACCGGCGCGGACTCGCCGGACTCCGGCCACCCGGCATGGGCCTTCGACCACCCGTGGACCGACGGCGAGTTCATCCGGGATGAGCATGGCCGCGTGCTGACCCTCAGGGGGGTCAATGTCTCGAACGCCAGCAAGGGCGCGCCTTTCATGCCCAAGTGGCTGGGCCCCGAATCCTTTCAAACGATTGCCAGGGCCGGGTTCAACGTGGTTCGTTTCCTGGTGTTCTGGGAGGCCGTGGAGCCCAACGAAGGCGAATACGACGAGGATTATCTGGACAGGGTCGAGCAGGCGGTGGACTGGGCCGGCGAGGCCGGGGTACGCGTGCTGATCGACATGCACCAGGACGTCTGGGGGCGCAAGTACCACGAGGACGGCGCTCCTGTATGGGCGACCATGGATGACGACATCCCTTTCAACCCCTCCGGCCAGTGGTGGCTCGGCTACACTCAACCCGCGGTAATACGCGCCTTTGATTCGTTTTGGGACAACCGCGACGGCCTGCGCGACAAGTTCGTCGCCATGTGGACGCACGTTGCAAAACGGTTCGCGACCAACGCGACCGTCATCGGCTACGACGTGTTCAACGAACCGTTCCAGGGCTCCTTCGGATCGGACGAGGACTTCTGCGAGCAGGGGCTGAATCCACTTTACGACGCACTGATCGAGGCCATACGGGCCGTAGACACGCGACACATCCTTTTTCTGGAGCCATCCATACTTACGTCGATCGGCACAGAATCGTGCGTTGCGCCCTCGGTGACCGACGGAGTGGTGCTTGCCCCGCATTTCTATGATCCACTTGCCAAGATAGACTGGAACTACGACCTGGACCCATCCAGGATCGAGCAGGCGTTCACCGCGTTTTCGGCCTCCGCCGCCAGGATCGGAGTGCCGTGGTTTCTTGGGGAATGGGGTTTCAGCATCTCCGGGAAGGGCTCGGCGGAATACTACCTGGACCACATGAGGCTGCTGGACGGGGGCTTCGTGAACTGGGCCTGTTACGGATTCGACAAGGGCGGGGGCATGAGCCTGATGGGGGCGGACGGCGCGCCGAAATGGAACCTGGACATCCTCACGCGCGTCTTTCCACGAAGCGTCGCGGGCAGGCCCCTGGACTTGAGGGAAGAGGAAGATGGGACCGTGGTTTTCGACTTTGAACCATGGCCATGGGTAGAGGCGCCCACGGAGGTTTTCGTACCCGACTCACGGTATCCGTCCGGGTTCAGGGCCTCGTTTCCCGCTGGCGAGGCGTCGCAAAACTCGGTGCCCGGCGGCACTCTTGTCACCCTGCGTCCCGAACCACGGGACCCTCCGGGACAGGCGCGGCTGACAATCGAGCCGGTCGCGCCGCCATCCAGATTCGGGCTTTCTTCGCACGTGTCCACGTCGGACTCCGCCGCCCGCTCGCAGGAACTGGCACTGGATGCCGAGGCAGGATTGAGGCTGATACGCCGTGATTTCTCGTGGTCGCACATCGAACCAGCCCCCGGCGAATTCGTCTTTGGCGGATACGACGCCGTGGTGGACGAGGCCGCAGGCCTTGGCATCGAGGTCCTCGGGCTGCTCGACTACGGCAATCCATGGGCTTACGGAAGCCCGGGAAACGACTCGACCCTGGACCCGGATGCGTTTGCAGCGTTCGCCGGAGAATGCGCGGACCACTTCAAGGGACGAGTGCGCTACTGGGAGGTCTGGAACGAGGAGAACATCGACAGGTTCTGGAAGCCTCAGCCCGACCCGGGGGCCTACGGCCGTCTATTGAAAGCCGCCTCCACGGCAATACGCGATCGATGCCCGGATTGCCGGGTCCTGTTCGGAGGTCTGGCCCCTGGATATATGCCAGGGCCGTACTGGCTGTGGGGTTTTCTCGACCTGGTCTACAAGGCGCATCCGGACCTGAATCGGTACTTTGATATTCTGGCGATTCACCCATACACCGCCGCGCAGATGGCCGCGCCCGAGGACGACCCCATGTTCGGGTCCCTGCCCCAGGCGATAGCATCGGCCAGGCATATCCTCTGGGCCCATGGAGCGGCGAAGCCCATTTGGATTACCGAAATCGGGTGGCCCGCGGCACCCGAACCGCCCGCCGGGCCCATGGACAAACCCCTACCCAATGTTTCGCTGGACGACCAGGCGCGTTTCCTGGTCAGGGGGGCAGTGCTGGCCGCGTCCGCCGGCGTGGCCGCCACCCTCCTGTACACGACGTTCGACGGCAGCGCCCTGCCCTACCCCACTTCCGAGGATTTCTTCGGCATCCTGCAATACGACCCGGATCCAGCATCCGACCCTGGGCCCGAGAAAAAGCCATCGTGGCACGCCGTTCGGACCATGACCGGGCTCCTGGCCGGCAGACCCTACGTCGGGGCCGTAACAACCTCCACCCCGGGAGTCACGGCGCACCGTTTCGGGCCTTCCGCGGACAGCGACGAGGACATGATCGTGGCATGGTCTCCAGGCACATCCAAAACAACCGTGAAGGTTCTGTCGCACAATGGCCCGCCCATCGTCACGGGCATCTCCGGAACCCCTTTGTCCGTCCAGGACGCAGGGGACGGTTTTGTGGTGCCCGTCGGCCCGGACCCATGCTACATGATGGGAAAACTCTCGATTCAGTAAACACCGTTCACCGGGTCGACGACCCATCGTCGTTTGACGTTTTGGATGTCGGTTCGGCCGAAATTCAAGTTTCGTTGACGGGCTCGGGTCGGGTACGGGTACGGGTACGGGTACGGGTACGGGTAGAATACAGGAACACTTGCTGAATAATGCATCGCCGGAATCATCAGTTTTGCTTTTCGCCTTTAGGATTTTTCGAGGGGGGCCTGGCCCTGAACTGCCTTGACATAGCCCGCTTTGGTGCGGGATAAGGGGGCTGCGAGCCGAATGGTTTCGCCCTGATTCCGTTGTAACTGCTTGGTCCAATGGCCGGTTACCTGTTGAGCATCTTCGCCGGGGCCTACCTGCTGTTCCAGGTGCAGCCCATGGAGGCGAAAGCCATACTCCCCTGGTTCGGGGGAACGCCCGCGGTCTGGACCACCTGCATGCTGTTCTTTCAGGTGTTGTTGCTGGCTGGATACGCTTACGCGCACGGCCTGGCGGACCGGCTTGGGTCCAGGACACAGGCTTGGGTCCATATCGGGGTGCTTGGCGCGTCGCTGGTCCTGGTCGCATGGCAGGCCGTCAGTTGGGGGGCGCCGGGAGTGCCGCCCGACAGTATGAAACCCGCCCCTGGTTCCACACCGGTGATCGAGATCATTCGCGTTCTGGGACTGACCGTGGGGCCGTCCTACCTGGTGCTGGCGTCCACCAGCCCTCTGTTGCAGTCATGGTTCGGTCGGACATGGCCGGATCGTTCACCATATCGCCTGTATTCGCTGTCGAACGCGGGCTCTCTGCTGGGGCTGTTCAGCTATCCCATCCTGGTTGAACCGTTCATGGGACTAAGGGCCCAGGGTTGGGTCTGGTCCATCACCTTCGTGATACTTTTCGCCTCCGGCGTCCTGGCCGCAGCGGCCGGATTAAAGACCAACGGCCGAACTGAACAATCCGCGGGGCCGCCCACCGACCGACCCGACGAAGCGCCGAATCCCGGTTCCCTGGCGCGGCTCATGTGGATACTGCTGCCCACGTGCGCATCCGCCCTGTTTCTGGCGGTCACGAATCAGCTCTGTCAGGAGGTCGCGGTCATTCCGTTCCTGTGGGTGCTTCCCCTGGGCATCTACCTGCTGTCCTTCATCTTCGCCTTCGCCGGAAACCGCTGGTATTCGCGTCGCATCTTCATACCGGCCCTGGTCGCCGGAACCCTGACCGCCGCGGGTTTTCTGTATCTGACCTACGACGTAAGCATCGCATCGCAAATTGCAATCTACAGCCTGGTTCTGTTCATCGCGTGCATGGTCTGTCACGGCGAGCTGGCCCGCATGCGGCCGGCACGACGATATCTGACCTCGTTCTACTTGTTCGTGGCCGCGGGAGGCGCGGTGGGCGGGGTGTTGGTGGCCCTGGTCGCTCCGATCGTTTTCGACGGCTACTTCGAGCTGCACGCGTCCCTGTGGATCTGCTCCCTGGTCGCCGCTTTCATCTGGGTGAAAGGCGCAAGCCCGGTGCGTGGAAAGACTTTCGCCGTCGTGATCGGCGTCGCGGCCTGGCTGGCCCTGCTGGGCGGCATCCTGTGGATGTCCAGGGCGGACTACACCAGGGACGCCCGGTTCCTGGCCCGCAATTTCTATGGTGTTCTGCGGGTGGTCGAGGTGGACCCAAAGGACCCGACGCGATCCAGGTTCCGACTGATGCACGGCGGAATTGCCCACGGCTACCAGTTCAGGTCCAAATCCCTGGCCGCGCTTCCCACCTGCTATTACGGCCCGCAAAGCGGGGTCGGGCGCATCCTTTCCGATCACAGGGAACCAATGCAGGTGGGCGTGATCGGCCTGGGTATAGGCACTGTTGCCGCGTACGGACGGCAGCGCGACATCTATCGGTTTTACGAAATCAACCCGGACGTGATCAGGTTGGCGCGCGGCCATGGGGGGTTCTTCCACTATCTGTCCGACAGCCGCGCGACCGTAAAGGTCGTGGAAGGCGATGCCAGAATATCGCTTGAACGCGAGGCTGCCGCTGGGGCCTCGCATCGTTTCGACGTGCTTGTCCTGGACGCCTTTACCAGTGATGCGATACCGACCCATCTGCTGACAATCGAGGCATTCCGTCTGTACATGGGACAGTTGAAAAATCCAGGGGGTCTGCTGGCGGTCCACATTACCAACAAGTCGCTTGACCTGCGCCCGGTCGTCTTTGCCGCGGCCGACGCCCTTGGCCTCAGCGCGGGCGTCGTTGAATCGAGGGGCGCCGGAATCGTGACCCGCTATTCGATGTGGGTGATCGTGGGCCGCAGCGCGCAAGACCTGGCCTCGTTGTCCGGCGTCATGAGCAGGGCCAATGACTTCAAGAGGCTTTCACGACCCTGGACCGACCGCTACAGCAACCTGTTCGAGCTGCTCCGCTGGTAGACATTCCCCCTTGCCGGCCGCCGCATCTCCATGACCCCGTGCGTATCTGATTACCGTACGGGTACGGGTACGATACGATAGGAACGATTGCTGGATAAAGCACCGCCGGAATCATCAGTTTTGCTTTTCGCCTTTAGGATTTTTCGGGGGAGGTTCCCAAATCCACCGTCAAATCTGCGTCAGAGACGGCGGAAACGAGTGCTTTGGCAAGGCAGCAAGCCGATTTGGGCGCAGGCGTACTGGATG
>JAADHL010000118.1:16662-25563 GCA_013151875.1 Deltaproteobacteria bacterium | reverse complement strand
GTGACTCGCATCGTCCCACGCGGCGAGCACGACGAGATCGAATTGCTGCAACGGGCGGCAGCCCTGGAATCCAGGTCCGACCACCCGCTGGCGCAGGCAATCGTGTCCGAGGCCGAGAGGCGTGGGGTCCCCTTTTCACCGGCACTGGACGTCCAGGCGATCCCCGGCAAGGGAATGACCGGCTGGATGGACGGTAAGAGCTACTGGATCGGTTCTCACCGATATCTGGAGGAATGCGACAGGGAGACGCCGGTCCTGCACGAAATGCTGTCCGCCATGTCGGACGAGGGCCGCAGCACGGTGGTCGTGGGCACGGACAGTCACGTGTGCGGCATAATCTGCCTGGAAGACGCGATCAGGCCGGACGCGGCCAGGGCCGTCCAGGAGATGCGGGATCAGGGGGTGGAACATATCGTCATACTGACGGGCGACAACGAGCACACGGCCAGGGCGGTGGCCCGCGAGACCGGGATCGACGAGGTCCGGGCCGACCTTTTACCGGAGGACAAGGTAGAGGCGGTCGAGGACCTGGTCCGTCGATACGGGCAGGTCGCAATGGTGGGCGACGGCATCAACGACGCGCCGGCCATGGTGCGCGCGACCCTCGGCATAGCCATGGGCGCCGCGGGCAGCGACGTGGCGGTCGAGACGGCGGACGTGGCCCTGATGGCGGATGACCTGTCGCGGGTGCCCTGGCTCATTGCCAAGGCCCGCCGCACGCTCGCCACCATCCACTGGAACATCGGCCTGGCCCTGTCCGTGAAGCTGCTGTTCGTGGTCCTGACCATGGCGGGTCATGCGTCCCTGTGGGCGGCGATCGCGGCGGACACGGGCGCATCGCTGCTGGTGACGTTCAATGGACTGAGGTTGCTTAAACAATAGGAGGTTCCAGACATGCGAAAGGCACATATCCCGTTCATGGCGATCCTGTTCCTGGGACTCGGTTGCGAGCTGCAACCCGAGGCGCCGCCCGGCGCCTTCAAGAGTCCCAAAGGGTCCTCAATGCTCCCGGCGTGGCCCATGCCCCATGAACTGAAAGTTCCGGGCAAGGCGGATCAGTACAGCGATTATCGCCTGAGCCACCCTGACTGGTACGCGATAACACAGCCGCCGGCCAGACCGGAGTTCCTGGCCTTTCGGGAGTGGGAGCCGATGATGGGCGTGATGCTCGCTTTTCCGTCGTCGAGTCTGGGACAGAACGTGACCGATTCCATCGTCATGATGGTGGTGGAGGGGATTGAATACGTGGACTGGTACGTGATCGTGCCCAGCGATTCGCTCGAAAGCTACTTTGTCAACCAACTCAAGGACAAGGGGCTGTCCCAGGCCGCCATCGACAAGGGAGTGACCTTTCTTCAGTTCGACCTGAACTCGATCTGGGGCATCGACTTCGGCCCGTTTCCGGTCCTCGATCCATCCGGCGACGTGGCGTTCACCGACTTCAGGTATTACCACCAGCGCACGTTCGACGACGCGATTCCCACTCAACTCGGCAACGCACTGGGCGTGACCACGTTCAGGGCGCCCATGGACTGGGAAGGTGGTCATTTCCAGACGGACGAATCAGGCACCTGCTACTTTTCGCAGGGGACGTACTGGGAGAATCCGGACAAGACCGAGGCCGAGGTGCACAAGGTGGTGCAGGACTACCTGGGCTGCAAGAAATTCATCGTGCTCAAGCCCATCCAGGACGGCACGAGCCACATGGACATGTTTTCCAAACTGACGGACAAGAATACCTTCGTGCTGGGCAAATGCACGACTGACTACTGCACCGCGACGACCGTGAAAACGCTGGATGAGGACGCGGACATACTCAAGGCGGCGGTCCTGGCCGATGGAACGGGTCTGACCGTGCATCGCATCCCCATGCCGTACCAGAATGACGGGGTCTGGCGTACGTTCACTAACTCGACCCTGGCGAACGGGGTCAATCTGTGGCCCGTGTATTCTCAATGGAAGGACCTGGAGGACGAGGCGCTGGACGTGTGGCGGGACGCCATGCCCGGGTGGACCCACGTAGGAATCAATTCGGACGTGGTCATCACCTGGGGCGGGGCCCAGCACTGCGTCTCGCGGAACCTGCCGGACGGAAACTACGTCAAGTGGATCGCCGACGGAAAATGTGACGGTGTTGAATGCGAGGCCCCGGAAGACGGGTATTCGGGCGCCTGCCAGAAGGATGGGGACTGCTTCGGTCCGGCCTGGCAGTGCGAGTGCAACGACTGCTCCACGGGATGCAAGCCACCCCCGGACAAGTGCGAGGGGATCACGTTCGAGGGCTGCTGCACGCTGGACGGGTTCATGAAGTACTGCGAGAACAACTCCATCAGCACCGTGGATTGCAAGGGGTGGGACCAATGCGGGTGGAGCCCGGACGACAAATGGTACGACTGCGGCTTCTCGGCGCAAGGCCCTGAGGGCTTCCCCAAGGCCTGCCCAGGCGAAGGCCCATGCGGAGACATCCCCGAAGCAGGTGTTTGCGACGGAGACGTGCTGAAACGGTGCCAGGACGGCAAGGTGAGCCAGACGGACTGCGCTGCGGACGGCAAGGTGTGTGGTGAGGACGCTGACGAGAAACCGGCCTGTGCCTGTCCCGCGGCCTGCAACGCGGGCGACTCGGAATGCCTGGACAATGGATTGGGGCGCAAGGTCTGCGCCGCCGGCGAAAACGGATGTTTCGTCTGGCAGGAGGAGTCCTGCGCGGACGGCTTTACCTGCTCGAGCGGCGATTGCAAACAGGATTTGAAGCCCGAGCCGATTCCGGACAATACCCCGCCGTCTTTCGACCCGGGTTGGCCGGATGCCGCGGCGCCCGACAATGGCGGTGGCTTCGACGTTTCGGCGGAGGGGGTCGTCGAGGCCACGGCCTCCGCAATCAGCGGCGGAGGGTGCTCCGTCGGCCCGTCTTCTGGATCAGCCCCGATGCCTGCTTTGCTGCTGCTGCCGTTTTTTCTTTTCCTGGCGGTCCGTTGGGGACATCACAGTAGTTGAACC
This sequence comes from Deltaproteobacteria bacterium, assembly GCA_013151875.1. Lineage (GTDB taxonomy): Bacteria > Myxococcota_A > UBA9042 > DTJE01 > DTJE01 > JADDHL01. The sequence goes on along the minus strand of JAADHL010000118.1, from coordinate 22,566 downwards.
ATGACCAGGCTCGCACCCAAGCTCACACCCAGTCCGGACTATTTGTTGCCGTACGCGACATGAAGGCCATGCAGCCGCAGGGGTCCTACCGGCGGGCCGTCAGCAGCATGAACAGCCCCCACAGAAACGGCTTTTCACGCACGTCCGTGAACACCTCGTTCAGAACCTTGCGGGCCTGGTTCCACTTGCGGCGCTGGGCCTCGTCGTCCAGGTCCTCGGCGGACGTGATGCCCCACGCCTGGAGCAGCGCGCTGTAGATCGGGTGCAGGAGGCGCACGGGGCCGCTGTCGGGGCGCGTGCGCGGGAAATCCAGGATCGCCAGGCGACCACCAGGTTCCAGCACGGATGAAATCCGCCGCAGTGTCGCGTCCAGGTCCGAAACAATGCCCAGGCAGTAAGTGGACAGGACAGCGTCCACCCTCTCGTTCACAGCGTCGAGGGTCACGGCATCGCCGCGGCGCAGGTCCACATTGGTCCAGCCGGAACGCCGAACGCGCTCGCGGGCGAGTTCCAGCATCTCCGGGGTTGTGTCCACCCCGATCACGCGTCCCTCGGGACCCACTCGCTGGACCAGCAAGGGCAGGTTGGCGCCCGTCCCGCACCCAACGTCCAGCACGGTCCGGCCGGTCAGCGGCCCCAGCGCCTCCACCGCTCTCTCTCGCCAGCCCTCGATCCGGAGGACGCGCCCAAACCAGAATTCGAGGCGCCGATCATAGCGTCCAGCCGCCCGCGCATACATCTTTTCGGTTGTTTCTCTTTTCATCCGCCGCGCCTCATTACTGACCAACCTTCGCGCCGGGCGACCATAAAGTCAATCACTTCCGAACCCTGGGTGCCGCGTGTCCGGTAAAACAGGACCCCCAAAAAAATCGACCGGTGAAACGTAGAAGCGATTGAACATTTGGGTTTATCGGGAAACTACAAGTTTCGTTGACTGGTACGGGTACGGGCACGGGTACGGACTCGGGTACGTAAACGCGGTTGCTGGATACCGGCACCGCCGGAATCGGGACTCTTGCTGTTTGCCTCATGAATCTTGGGGGAACTCCATCGGTAAAATTCTTGACAACGGACTGATCCCGTGGAATATCAAACGATTGGAGCAATGCATGAGTGAAGGCCCGCACATCGGACTGGGGGGCAGGTCGTCGGCCCGCAGGAAAACCACGGACGAGGAACTGTCGGCCGACCGTGCGCGTCTGTTCGCGGGACTATTCGAGCACTCTCCTGTGGGCGTCTGTCTGATGGACGCCAGAGGCGGAGTGATCGAGGCCAATCCGTCCTTCATGGATATCGTGGGCGCCGGCCCCGGCACCCTGCACATGTCCCTGACCGATGCCGTTCACAGCGAGGACGTCAAGGCCGTATCCCGACTCCTGGGTGAAATGCATGGGGGTATCGTCGACAAGATCCAGACGGAAGCACGCTTCAATCGGCACGGGGGCATCAGCAGGTGGTGCCGCGTGAGCGTTTCGGCCTGGCATGAGGGGAACGCGGATTCGCACTTCTACGTGGCGGCCCTGACCGACGTGACCGATCTGATCCAGACACAGAAGGAGCTGCGCGCCCTGTCCATGGTGGACGAACTGACCGGCCTGTTCAACAGGCGCGGGTTCATGACACTCGGACGCAAGCGTCTGAAGCATGCGGATCGTAACGGAAACGGGCTGCTGGTCCTGTTCGCGGACGTGGACGGGATGAAGTGGATCAACGACAACCTGGGCCATCACATGGGTGACAAGGCCCTGGAGGAGTTTTCGCAGGTCCTGAACAAGACCATGCGTATATCGGATGTGGCCGCGCGTATAGGCGGCGACGAGTTTGCCGTGATCACGCTGGATACCACCAGCGCGGCCCGAGTGGTTGACCGCATATACAAGAACATCGAGGCCCGCAACGCCGCAGCGGGGCGCGAATACCTGTTGTCGTGCTGTATAGGCGTGACCCGTTACGACCCGAAGCGTCCGTGCGGCATCGAGGAACTGCTCAAGCGCGCCGACGCCAAAATGTACGAGCAGAAACAGGACCGCGAGGACTCGTCCTTCAAGGCGAAACCGATCCAGTAGACGGCGTCGTTAATGTTTCGTGGGCCGGAAGCCCCCGCTCGAGTGCCGAGCGCGTAATCTTGTATATTTTAGATTTCCAAGATAAAATACATCTGATTTTTTGAAGCTAATCTAGGATGTCATTATTCGAGGTATCTTCATGAGCCGGGTTCGTCTTTCCTACGCAAGCAAGGTTGTGCTGGCCGCGCTGGTGCCCTGCGCCGCTGTGCTGACGGTGCTTCTGGTCACACAGGACTACGAACATGTCGTGATCTACATCGCCGCGACGGTCGTGCCGATTGGACTCGCGGCCACGGCGGCCATCAGGTGGCTGGTGGCCAGACCCATCGCCAGGCTGAACCGGAAGACTGCGGCACTGGCTTCCATCCACGAGACCGCGCCCGATACGTCCCGCCTTGACGGGATCGCCGCCCTGGAGATGACGTTCGAGCGCATGTCCAAGGCCATCAGGGAACGCGAAACCTCTATGAAACGGGTCATCGACCTGTTCGAAAGGGCGGAACGCTCGGCCGGCATGGGCTCCTGGAAATGGGACATGTCGAGGGATGGGGAAGTGGAGTGTTCCAAGGAACTGTACCGGCTCTTCGGGCAGGACCCGGGCGAATTCACACCGACCTACGACAATCTGCTGGCTTGCGTCCATCCCGATGATCGTGACACGGCCATCCAGGCTGTGGAGGAGGCGGCTCGTACTGGGGGCCTCGACATTGTTGAATACCGGATTGTCCGCAAAGACGATGGGGCCGTGCGATGGCTCCGCTGGTTCGGCGAAATGGAAAACGATGAAGAAGGAAGGCCGTCAAGCGTCGTGGGCACCGTCCTGGACATCACGGAAAAGAAAGAAATAGAGGACAGGTACCTTATGCTGGCCGAGGCCCTGGAACACAGCACGAGCATCGTGTTTCTGACCGACGTGAAGGGAAATATCCGGTACGCGAACAGGATGTTCGAGAAAGTCACCGGTTATACCGTGAAGGAGGTGCTGGGAAAGACGCCCGCGGTCATGAAGAGCGGAACGATTCCGGACGAGGTCTACAAGGACATGTGGTCTACCTTGGAGTCCGGCGGGATCTGGCGTGGCGTGATCACGAACAAGAGCAAGGAAGGCCGGCTCTTCGACGTCAAAGCGGTCATCACGCCCGTGGTGGACGACAGCGGGCGGGTCGTGGGCTACATGGCTGTGCAGGAGGACCTGACGCAGCGACAAAAAGCCGAAAGGCGGGAGAGGTTTCTTGCCACGCACGAAAAGGTAAGCGGACTTCTAAACCGCAGAGGCCTGCTTGAAGGGCTTCAGGACTGGGTCCAGCGCAACCGCGGGGGAAGGGGGCGCGGTGTATTGATCCTGGCTGATCTGGACAACTTCAGGGTCATCAACGAGGGGATGGGGCACAGTCGAGGAGACGAAATACTGAACGAGGTGGCCCGCAAGTTCGAGGGGATCCTGCGGGAACTTACCGCCTCGGCCGATGGCGAACCCCTGGTGGCCCGTATGTATGGTGATGAGTACGCGGCCTTTGTGCCCGGACTGGACGCAGAGAAGGCGCTGGAACTCTCCGAGGCGATCCGGCTTGGCGTGGAAGCCTACGGAAGCAAAACGGGCCATATCGAACAATGCACGATAAGCTTGGGGGTGGCCCTGTTTCCGGAACACGGAACCGAGGTCACGGACCTGGTATCACGTGCGGACGCGGCCCTTTTTCGCGCCAAGGAGAAAGGGCGTAACCGCGTGCACATGTTCAGCAACGAGGACAGGGACATCGAGGACCAGCGCCTGCGCCTGCGCCAGAGGGACAATATAGTCAAGGCGCTCGACGAAGACCGCTTTATACCGTTTTTTCAGCCCATTCTGGACCTGCGCAACAACAAGATCCACCATTTCGAGGCCCTGGCCAGGATGCGGGACGAACAGGGCGAATACCAGACCCCCTGGATGTTCATCGATACGGCGGAGACATTTGGGCTGGTGGGTAGGATCGATCGGGCGATACTGGAGCGCACCCTCGATGTGCTTCACGGCGTCAGAAAGAAAGGAAAAGAGGCTTCGTTCGCCGTGAACCTCTCGGGTAAGGATATGGCCGACGTCGATTTCCTCGCATTCATCAAGGACAAGGTGGCCTGCGTCTTGGATTCGCCAGGTTCACTAGTGTTCGAGCTGACGGAAACCCAGGCCGTGAGGGACCTCGACGTGGCCGCTGCGTTCATGCGCGACATCAAGGCAAAGGGCTGCCGCTTCGCGCTGGACGACTTCGGGGTGGGATTTGCATCCTTTACGTACCTCAAGGCCCTGCCTGTTGACATGGTCAAGATAGACGGCTCTTTCGTAAAGAGCATCGACAAGGACAGGGCTGACCGCAGGTTCGTCAAGGCTATGGTGGAGGTGTGCATGGGCATGGGCATCGAGACCGTGGCCGAGTTCGTGGAAAACGCCGATATTTTGGAAGTGCTGAAGGACATAGGCGTGGACTACGCCCAAGGCTATTACGTGGCCCGTCCGGCCCCGGAACTCGTGTGGAATGTCGCGGTTTGAGGCGGCCGCGGAGGCGGGCCGGCGTCAGTCTTTACGTGGCGGGGGTCAGCTTGGACCAGGGAAAGCCGCCGCATCCGCCCGCGGTTGGATCGGTCGGGTCCGCGGCGGCGGTGGCCAGGGCCTGGTCCTCTGTTTTCGCGTCGAACGAAGACTGGCAAAAGTACAGAACCTGGTCGAAGAACGTCCAGTCGAAACGGCTGTACAGCCCAGGGCTGAACTGGTTCGCGTCGTCGTTGTGCGCGATGATGTAGTGGGAATCGTTGTCGTAACTGGTGATGTGGAACACCCCCGACATGGACGCGCCCATGGTCCATGTGTCGTTTGTGATCAGGTGCGTGCCGCCGAAGTCGTCGACCCAGCTTCCCGCGATTGCCAGGTCCGCGCTCGAAGCGTCCACGGCAACGTCCGACGTAACGTCCGCAGAGGGGACATCAGGTTGCCCAGTGCCCGAGTCGTTTCCGCATCCCACCCACGCCATCACCGCCAGAACCCCGAGCAGTGTTGCGGCTGGACCGAAAGACTTGTGTTGGATCTTCATGAAGGAACCTCCTTGAGTGTGATGGGTGGAAGGAGTTGTTGCCGTGCCGTTTGAACGTTCCGCCTTGAGCATTGATGTTCGTGGGGCCGGTCGCATCCGTTTCCACCCGAAACAGCCCCGAATCATTCGCATGCATCCAGCGCGCAAAGGATTCGGAGAGCGCCAGGCCGGCGGAATGCAGTGTCCTGACTCCCGGATCGCCCTCCCCCAGGCCTTCCCGGCGTCGCCCGACGCCAGTGGCGGATCTGGGTTCGTCCCCGGATACAGTTGCGGGGGCAGTCCCGGCATTGAACCGGATTCCTGCTCCGACGGCCATGAATCTTGTATCGCGATGGGGTGTTGGGAGTCAAGTCCACGCGCGGATTGTCCATCGTCGATGGCGGGGCAGTCATGAGACGAAGAAAAGGGTATCCTTTTGTCGGAAACTCAACCCACGGGAGCGTGCTTTCCATGACACCCAGATACCTGCCGATCTTACTTGTGCTGCTGGCCGGATGCGGCGTTGAGCCGGTTGAAGGTGGGTGCCCGGTACTTGAGACCTATCCCCCTGCCGCGGGGCAGGATGGCTCGACGGCGATCTACAAGGACGATCCCGCGATCCAGGGGTGGGCGACCGGATACGTATCGCCGGTGTCCTACGGCGCCGACCTGGACGACCGATGGCGGACCCCCGAGCGCGCCCTCGGACCAGCAAAAGGCGATTCAGCGGACGTCGTTTCCCTGGGAAACGGTGGTTCGATCACACTGACCTTCGCCCCCCCGATCGCGGACGG
>JAADHL010000118.1:15625-16652 GCA_013151875.1 Deltaproteobacteria bacterium | reverse complement strand
TTTCGCGGTGTTCGAAAACGGGATCGACGACTCTTTTCTGGAACTGGCGTTCGTGGAGGTGTCCAGCGACGGCTTTGTGTTCGTCCGTTTTCCCGCCGTATATCTGGGAAACGAGCAGATCGGGGCCTTCGGACCGGTCGATACTACCAAGGTCGGAGACCTGGCGGGTAAATACAGGCAAGGCTTCGGGACACCGTTCGACCTGTCGGACCTTGCCGACCGTCCGGAGGTTCTGGACGGTTCGCTGGACATCGAAAACGTGGGGTACGTCAGGTTGGTGGACGTGGTGGGAGACGGCAACGCCAATGACTGCCGGGGGCATCCGGTGTACGATCCGTATCCAACCACGGGCAGCGCCGGGTTCGACCTGGACGCTGTCGCGGTGCTGAACTCTCTTTTTACAGAGAAGTAACGAATGAAGGAAAGAACCCTGTTGGCGATGTTGGCCCTTTCCCTGGCCGCGTGCGGCGGCGGTGCCGAAGCCACGGACAACGGTCCGGACAAGTACGATGCGGTCGGCGGCGACATTGAGGACCCCGCACCCGTCGACGTCGGGGAGGCGCACACGCCGCTGACCGGCGCCGAGGTCACGGCTGGGGGCTATACGGTTCGCTGGGACCTCGCGAATCAGGAACTGACGCTTGCACGCGGCTCGGACGTATTGATGAGCTTTCCGGTGGCGGGTTTTCTGTTGGGGCGAGTGGACGAACTGGAAGACAATCTGTCTTACGACCCCTGGTTTCTATACCCGGCCGCGGGAATGGAAGGCATCTACTCTCTGCCCGCCGGCCTTGCCTGGATGGAGGCGAAAAACGGCCTGATCTCAAGCGTGGACGAGGACTCGTTCACCATCGAATTGAGTTATGAAGGTGAACAGCGGGCCCTGTTGAAGGTCTTCGCGACCGCCTCTGGAAGTTTCCAGGTGAAGTGGACGCCCCTGGACGACGGCCCGGCCATAGCGTTCATGCGCCTGAGATGGCGTTCGGACCCGAAGGAGGGATTCTACGGCCTGGGGAACTGGCACGAC
>JAADHL010000118.1:0-15573 GCA_013151875.1 Deltaproteobacteria bacterium | reverse complement strand
AAGCGGCACCAACGAGGGGCATGTCCGTGTGCCCCTGCTGATCGGCACGACAGGCTGGGGGATCTTCGTGGGTTCCATGCGCGGGGGTGTTTTCGACGTGGCCGTCCAGGCCGACGACCTGGTCGAGACCACGTGGGGGACCGGGCCGGCGACCCACGAAGGCCTGACGTTCCACCTGTTTGGTGCTGACCACCCGCTGGATATAACGAAACTCTACTACGACGTGACCGGGTATCCGAAGCTGCCGGCGCGTTGGGCCCTGGGCCCCGTGATCTGGAGGGACGAGGGCGTGGACCAGACCAAGGTGATGGAGGACCTGGACTCCATCAGGGCCCACGATCTGGCGTGCAGCGCCTACTGGATCGACCGCCCTTACTCCAGCGCGGTCAACGCCTTCGATTTCGACCCGTCCGACTACGACGACCCCAAGGCAATGATCGATTACGCCCACGAAAAGGGCTTCAGGATGGCTCTGTGGCACGCGCCCTACGTGGACCCGCACGACGACGATTCCAAAGACCTGAACGCGTACGCCAAGGAGCAGGGCTACTTCCCGCCGTTGATCGGAATCACGTTCGCCAAGTGGGGGGAATTGATCGACTTCACCAATCCGGACGCGTTCGCGTGGTGGAGGTCCCTGCTGAAGAACTACACCGACGTGGGCATCGAGGGGTTCAAGCTGGACTACGCGGAAGAGGTGCAACTAGGGGCCTTCGGGGCGCGCACCCCTTGGCTGTTTTTTGACGGCAGCGACGAGCGCACAATGCACCACCGATACCAGTGGTGGTATCACGAAGTGTATGCGGGGATGCTGCCCGAGGACGGCGGCTTCCTGTTGACCAGGACGGGGACCTGGGGAGATCAGACCCACGGAGTGATCATCTGGCCGGGCGACCTGGACGCGTCCTTCTATACGTTCGGTCAGGAGTTCCAGGATGACGGATATCCAAAGAAAGCCGTGGGCGGCCTACCCGCGTCCATGATATACGGCCTGAGCCTTGGGCCGTCGGGGTTCCCATTCTATGGCGCGGACACGGGCGGGTACATCAACAACACCAAAACGGACCAGCCCGACAAGGAACTGTTCACCCGCTGGATGGAGCAGACCGCCCTGTCGTCGGTGATGCAGGTAGGCAACGGCGACAGCACGGTCCCATGGGAGTTGGGGGGCGAGAACGAGTACGACGAGGAAATGCTGGGCTGGTACCGTGAATATTCGCGCCTGCACCTGCGCCTGTTTCCATACGAGTGGACGTACGCAAAGGCGATTGCGAAGACCGGCCGCCCGATACAGCGCCCGTTCGGCCTTGTATATCCGGAAATCGGCGAGCATCCCTGGGACGAGTATTTCTTTGGGGACGACCTGCTGGTGGCCCCGGTCGTCGGGCAGAATCAGACAAAACGCGACGTAATCTTCCCCACCGGCGACTGGTACGATTGGTGGACCGGCCGGAAGATTGAGGGACCCATGACAGAGAACGTGGACGCCCCCCTGGAAACCCTGCCGTTGTACCTGCGTGGAGGCGGAATCGTGCCCATGCTCAGGCCAACGATCGATACCATGGCGCCCGTGGCGGACCCGGTCGCGATAGACAGCTACGCCACCACGCCTGGGATCCTGTTCGTGCGGGTGGCCCCCGGCCCGGATTCGGCCTTGACCGTGTTCGACGGCGCTGAACTTACGCAGAAATCGACGAGCGCCGGCTGGCGGCTTGCTTCAAAGGACGGAAAGGAGTTCAGGTACGGAACGGTCTGGGAGTTGATGGGCCTGGACAAGATGCCTGTCGCCCTGACCGACAACGAATATCCGATGAATCCCGAGCAGGACCTGGAGGGCCTGATGGCGGCCGAGTCGGGATGGTCATGGGTGTTCGACGACAAGCACAAGACCGGCATGCTCTACGTAAAAGTGGGTTCCGGGGACCACGATGTGCTGATCGAAACGCAGGAATGACATGCCCGACTTCCCCGTAGGCGCGGACAAGGCCAAGGCGCTGGAAAAGAGGATGACCCGGCTGGGGATTCGGGAAGAGGACCTGGACGAGTCGTTCATCCGATCCAGCGGCCATGGCGGCCAGAAGGTCAACAAGACGTCCTCGTGCGTCCAGCTTGTGCACCGACCTACGGGCATCACCGTCAAATGCCAGCAGGAGCGGTCCCAGGCCCTCAACCGCTACCTGGCGCGCAGGATCCTCGCGGACCGGATCGAGGACAAGATTCTGGGAGAGGCAAGCGCCCGCAGGCAGGCTGCCGAGAAGATCCGCCGCCAGAAACGCAAGCGCAGCAAGAGGGCCAAGGAAAAGGTGCTGCGGGAAAAGCGAATCCGATCCGTGCTCAAGGAGTCTCGCAGGCCCCCTTCTGAAAACGATTGACCGGCAATACCGCTGGATGCACCCTCGGTGAGATGGTCCTCGAATCCTGATCCTGCTAATCTTGGGGCGCCATGAAGGTGCTTTTTACAAACACGAACTACCAGAGGCGGGTCGAGTACACGTCGCTGATCAGCGTGGTGCCGCCCCTGGAACTGGCCTATGGCGCAGCGCTGGTCCGCGAACGCCTGCCTGGGGTCGAGGTCGGGATTATCGACGCGAACGTGGAGGATTTGACCGAAAAAGAGCACGCGCGTCGCATCAGGGAAGCGGGCCCTGATGTACTGGTTTTCTGGGCTGCGACCTATTCGATCAATTCGGTGTCGCGCCTGACCAGGTCCCTGCGCGGGGACGTTTCCTGGATGGTACTGGCCGGTCCGCACGGGACCGCCCTGCCCGAGGACGTCATGGCCGAGATCCCGGGCATCGATGTGGTAATCAGGGGCGAGATCGAGCACCCTGTCCTGGAACTGGTCAAGGCCCTGGAATCGGGCGGGCCGCTGGCAGGCGTCAAGGGCATCCATTTCCGCGAAAACGGGGTGATCAGACACACCGAAGACGACACAAGGGCCAAAGACATCGACTCGCTGCCTTTTCCCGCCAGGGACCTGTTGCCCAATCACCTGTATTCATCACCGTATTCGTCACGCGTCACGGCGCTGAGGACGACCCGCGGATGTCCGGGACGTTGCAGGTTCTGTGACAGTCACCTGCTGGTGGGGCATCGCACCAGGACCAGGGACCCGGCGGCGGTCGCCGATGAAATCGAGGAATGCGTCGGCAGGTATGGGACCGATTATTTCGCCGTCATCGACCACACGTTCACGGCCAGACGCTCTTTCGTCACGGCCGTTTGCTCGGAAATCACGCGCCGTGGACTGAACAGGCGGATCCGGTGGGCGTGCAACACGCGCGTGGACATGCTGAGCGATGAGATGCTGGCAGTCATGCGGGGGGCGGGTTGCCTCCAGATCGGCATAGGAATCGAGAGCGCGGACAACGCCCGTCTGTCGGCTGTCGGGAAAGGCATTACCGAGGACCAGATCAGGGACGCCATCCGTCGTATCAAGCGTCACGGGATCATCGCCATGGGCTATACAATCATAGGATTCCCGACGGACAGCGCCGAAAGCATCAGGCGGACTCGTGACAGGATCCTGGAATTCGACCCCCACACCCTGCAGTTATCCTTCGCAACGCCCCTGCCTGGGACCGAACTGCGCCGGGAATGCCTGGAGCAGGACAGGATCCTGTCCGACGATTGGGACGACTACGTGTTTCTGCGCAGGTCCATCATCCGCAACGACACGCTTTCCACGTCGGAACTGGAGCGCCTGCGCAGGGACATCGTGAAGCGGTTCTATTTCAGGCCCGGCAAACTGGTCCGCCTCATCGCGTTCTTGATGTTCAGGGCGCGGCCCAGCTATGTCAGTGCGCTTCGGGCCGGTCTGAAGGTAATATCCAACGTAAACAAATGACTCTATCTGGATGACCGGATCGCGCTGAAATCAACCACGGGTTCGCGTCTTTCAGCGTTTTCCGCCTGGTACAGTTCGCGTCTGGTGAATCCGAAGGGCCTTGCCACCAGTACGTCCGGAAATTGCTGGACGCGTATGTTGATCCTGTTGGCGCTTTCGTTGTACAGCTCCCGGCGATCGGCTATCTGCTCTTCTATCTCGCTGATCCTTTTCTGCAATGCCAGGAAGTGTCGGTCGGCCTTCAGGTCCGGGTAGTCCTCGACCCTGGCGTACAGGCCCACCAGGGCCTCGGCCAGCCCACCTTCCGCGGCGGCTCTGCGCGATACCGAATCGGCGCCGGCGGCCAGGTGTCGCGCCCTGGCCACGGCCTCCAGCGTGTCATGTTCGTGCTTCATGTAGCCCTTGCACACGGCCACCAGGTTGGGGACCTCGTCGTGTCGCTGCTTCAAGAGCACGTCGATGTTGGACCACGCCTTGTCGGCATTGTTTCTGAGGCGAATCAGGCCGTTGTAGATCGCGATCCCATAGGCGGACAGTCCCACCATGGCAAGACCCAGGAACGCCTGCGCCACGATTCCTATTTCCGACATGGCTGCTCCTTTTCCTGTTGAGCGCCTTAGTTTACAGGGCGGCCAGCCATACGCCGCAGCCAAAGAGTAGCACGCCCGCGATCATGCCGATCCATGCGGATGCGGCCAGCCCGCTGATGAAACGGGCTTCGTCGCCTTCCCAGATCATGAACAGGCTTCCCGGGTCCCCAGCGCCGATCAACACTTTGTCCCGGGCCTCGGGCCCCTCTCCCCGACCGGCTTCAAGGATCTCGGACCTGATCTTCGCGACCGCGGCCTCCCATTCTTTTTCGTCTATGCGTCCGTCGCCGTTCGCGTCGAACCTGGCCAGGGCCTCTTTGTCCCTCTTCAGGGCCCTCAGCCTCAAGGCAAGGGCCCTGCGGTGATCGGTCGGGATGCTCTGGATCGGGCGCGCCGTGCCCATCACGCAGACCTCGCCCCATGTGGGGATGTATTCCTCTATTGCCCTCATTTTCCCGCTGACCGCTGTCGCAGCCCCCAGATCGGAAGAACCCTTCGTGACCGGAATAGTTCTGCGTGACCGCAGGTCCATCTGGGCCCCACGCGGTATCACCATGACCTCGCCGGTGTCGTCCCTGATCCCGAAAGGAACGGCCCCTGAAGAGCCGGATGCCACCGTGGTCCACGTGGTTCTGCCGCGCATGTTCTGGATGAACTCCTGCAACTGGTATCTGAAGTAGACGCACTCCACGTCACCGTAGGGGCTGCGCATGGTTATCCGCGGCACGGCCGTGCCCGACACCTCCACCCTTCCCATTGCAAGGGACCGGATGCGGCTTATGGGATAGTCCTCGATCAGCCGCTTCCTTTTGAAGCTGCCAAAGCCATACAGCAGGAACATGGTCCCCGCGGATATTGCCGAAACTCCAAGATAGGCGGGATCAGCGGAAACACGCAGGCCAAGGATCCCGCCCACGACGCCTCCGAGGAGCGCCAGAGCGAGCCAGACTGGTCCCATCCTGTTCAGCGCGGACCTGAAACGGGGCCCGAAACCAAGGAACTGGAAGGCCTCTCGACCCTCCGGCGAGCCGGCCGTCACGATAGGGCTTTTGGTCAAACCGGTTTTTTCTCCGGTCGGTTCCAGGTCTTTCAGGTCCGTCGGCCCGATCAGTCCCTCGCGCCACATTGCAAGGGTCGTCAGGGCATGACGCTCGAACCTGCAAAGTTTCTCTTCCGCCTCGGGTACAGGGGGCCTCACGTTGACCGGCAGTTCGTCCGCCATCCCGAAGTCCACGTCGATACTTACCTCGCCCGCGGCCTCGATGGTCCTGTCCAGCAGCAGTCTTACGTTACGCGTGGAACTGAGTCCGGCGCCCTTGCCCAGGGAAGGAAAGCGAAACCCCCTGTCCTTTATGAACACCCCCTGGCCCCCGGAATCATCGAACAACCTGATTACCGTCCTGCCCGCGCAGAAGGCGGTCAGCCTTTGCAGCTTGCTTTGCCTCTCGTTGTGCAGCAGTGACCTGACAGCTTCGTCGCGCCGCATGTCAAGGTCTCCCACGACCACCAGGAGCCGCGATTGCCCGCCCACCCTCATGATTACGTTGTCTTGCAGGTCCAGAAACTCGATTGCCCTGCCGGTAGTTCTCAGGCTGACCGCCCGGCCGGGCCTCTCTGGCTCGCGCAACTCCCTTTCCGAAACGATCACCGCGTCATAACCCGCATCGACGAGGGCCTGCCTGGCCGCATCGAGCCTTGGGAGATCCGTGTCCTGTTTTATGAGCGTCGCGCCCGGCTTCAAGAGCCGGCCCCTGACATCCCTGATTGCCATGTCCAGCGCGTCGGCGACAGTTGCGGCGTGGTGCTCGACGTCCTGTCTTACGTCCCAGTCGGGATTCATTACCAGGAACAGACGTTTGCGCATGGATTCGACCCTTCGGGTGTCGCTCCCTTATTATTGCGCGGATTGCCGTAAACGATCCAACCTAGGACTTTGACGCTGGGTCGTCTAAAATCCTGGGCGTGTCCGCCAGATCAAAATTTTGGTCCAGGATTGCAGCCTTGCTGCGTTTCATGCTGGTGACGGCCTACTGGACGGCCACCAGACTGGCCGTGGGCGCCGTTCTGCTGGTGACCTGCCTGTACTTCGTGCTCAACTCCGGACCTTTCCCCAGGGCGCTCTCCGGCGCGCTCAAGTCGGTGCTGCCGGGAACGATCGAGTTTTCCACCCTTCAAATCAGCCCGATTCCCTGGAAGGTGGATGTCCTGGATGTCCATATCCGGACCCCGGACGGCAGGGACGTGATCACCGCGGGCAGGGTCCAGGCGACCATGGACCTGATCCCTTTGGCGCGCTGGATCCTGGGCGAGTCGGGCGACCTGTTGGAGATCGGTTTCAGGTCCGCCCGACTCGAGGACTATTCGTGCGTCATTGCTTTTGACGAAACCGGGAATCTGAAGTTCCTGCGCGCCTTTGTGTGGCCGCCCGAGCCTGGACCCGAAAAATCCGGGGGCGGCCCCAAAGTGCGCCTGCGGTTCGCCAGTATCCTGGGAGAGAGGGGCACGTTCTTCCTTTCGTTTCCCGAATGGGACATGCGCGTCGACAATATTTCCCTGGAAACGGCCCTGACCGTGCGCGAAAACGGCGGAGGCGTCGAAATCATGGCACCGGACCTGACGTTTTCCGGGGGTGTCGGACGGATTCGCGCCGCGCCGGGTGCGGCCTCTGTCCCGCGCACGGTCTTCATGCAGAGCGGTCGGGTACGCGGCTTCCACTTTGACAAGGACAGATTCACCATCGACCGGGCCCGAATCTCCTTTGACGGGTTCGACCTGGACGCCTCGGGTTCACTGGCCTTTCCCCGTAACGGTCCCCTTGCCTACGACGCCAGGGCGGACCTCAACTTCCACGCGAAAAGCCCGCAGGTCCGAACGGCTACCCAGGGCATCGTGCAGGGGGCCTTCATGCTGGACGTGGAGGGCAAGGGAGATGACAACGACCCACGGTTCACGGCGCGTTTTTCGACTGGGGGGGTGACGGTGGCCGGCCTGCCCCTGGGCGCCGTGGCCATGACCGTTGAAGGGGGCAAGGACGTGGCGGAAGCGTACGCGTTTCGCGTCAGGTCACTCAATGCCCATCCGGGTAAAGGGGAAGTGAACCTGAAAAGCGCCGTCTTTTATCCCTTTGGGAGGAAAAACAACGGCTTCCCGGAGGCCAGCCTGGACATGAACGGCAAGGGGGTGAATCTTGCCTTGGTGCTTGAGTCCCTGGGCGTGCCCGCGTTGCCGCGCCAGGTCCCGATCCCGCGCAGGCTGAAAGGCAGGCTCAGGGCGTCCGTTTCGTTCGGGACGCCGGACGACCCGGACACCACTATCGATGTTTCCTCGCACCTGTCCGGCTTGTTGCCTGTCGGTTCGCTGATGGACGGAAGGGACGTTTCGCTGAACCTCAAGGCCAGGGGGCGGTTGACCGACAGCGGGGTCCTAATAAGGGTTCGAGACTTGGCATTGCGATCCGGACGGGACGAAATCAGGGGAATCGGAAGGCTGGATCTCGGCCGCATGAGATTTACCGCCAGCGGCGCCGTTCAGAAGGAAGTGGGCTCGCTGATGAGAGCTTTCGGTTCCACGGGCCAGGGCATCGTGAAGCTGAAAGACATCACGGCCGGGGGTGCCCTGGACAGGCCCGATCTTTCCGCGTCGCTGAAAGCGAACGACCTGATGATCGGCAAATGGGCCATCGGTGAAGCCCGCGCCGGACTGAACCTGCACCGGGGCCGGATCACCCTGAAGGACGTCTCTTTGAAGACGCCCTACGGGATGGCCGAGGTAGGGGCGGCGGCTCTCTGGCCCTTGATGGGCCCCCCCGCCAAACGACGTGTCGAGGTAAGCGACCTGACCGTCACCAGATTCAACCTTATGCGATTTCCCCCGTTGCAGGGCATGAACCTCAAGGGCAGCGGCAAGATTCGGCTTGAAAAGGCCGGGGTCCAGTTGTCCCGGCCCTTGGCTACCCTGTTCGGCGGGGGAAGCGTTTCGTTCGGACTGATGGGCGTTATGGGCAGGCGTTTTTCCAGGGTCAAGGCTGAATTCAGCGCCGTGGACGGCGTGCTGGAAGTCCCCGAGGCCACGGCGCGCCTGCTCAAGGGCCGGATCCTGGCATCGGGTACGCTGGACCTTCGCCGGCGCGTGTTCAATCTTCAATTGAAGGGCGACAATCTGCCCCTGGCCGCGGTGGCAGGCACTGGAAAGTCAGGGCCGCTTCAGGGAACGGTGAAAGTGGCCGCACGGGCGTCCGGCGATCTCAACGACCCGCGAATAGAGGGGAAAGTGGACGTAGACGGCCTGTCATGGGACCGTATCGACCTTGGCGCGATCTCGATATCGACCATGCGTGAGCCCGGACAGGACCTGATGCTGTCATCTGATCGGTTCCTGCCCCGAATAGAACTGAACCCGGAATCCGGCCTGACATGGAAGGATGGACGCTTCGCCGGGATCCACCTGATGCTGGACTTCGACGAACTGACGCCTCAGGACATTAACCCCGCTATACGCAAGCGCAACTTCTGGGGCCGTTTTAGCGGCAGACTGAACGTGCGTCTGGGTTTCGGCAGCAAGGGGACGCTGTGGGCGTCGCTGACATCCCCTCCCGATGGTCTGGAACTGGGCTTCATGGACAGGGAAGTGTCCGTGGTCAATCGTGAAAGATTGAACATAACCATTCACGAGACCGAGGACATGACGGTTTCGGGACTGGCCCTGGACGACGGCTCCGGCATCCTCGAAGTATGCGGGGTGGCCCTCGACCCCGACGGCAAGACGAGTCTGCTTGCCAGGGGGCCGGTGGGCATGTACTGGCTTCGTTTTCTGAAAAACGTGTTCTCCGTTGCTGATGGATACTTTTTGCTGGCCGCGGCGCCGGGCCGGACCTTTGGGAAAGTGCCCAAGGGGTGCGATGCGACAATGATGGAAGGCGGCGGCTCGACATGGGTGGGCGGGAGCCTGTGGCCCGTGTTCCAGCCGTCTCTTTCCGGATTGGTTACGACCGGTCCAATCAACCTGAGCATCCGGGGATACCCGGACAGCATCCACATCAACGAAGGAACGCGGATCTTGGTTCAGCCGGCCTCCGGAGGGAGGGTGAGGGCCGTGATCGGCGCCGACGGGCAACTGCGCGGAAACCTTGGAGGTGGAAAACTGGCGGTTTACGGGGATGTGCTGTTCAAGGGATACACTCCGGATTGTGCACATCTCCGGCACCGACATCCGCTATTCATCCACCGGCAGCTACTATGTCGTGGGCAATCCGGACGTGGACACGGTCTTCAAGAACCTCGGCGATCCCGAGCGGGCCGACATGGAAATCACGGGTGGATTCGTGGTCACGGACGGCTCGTATCATCGAAATTTCGACGTCCTGCAAAAGGCGTTTTCAGGGGTGACGGGAAACAGGGTGGCTGAGCGGCAGGGCCCCCCTCTCGCCAGCGTGGCGCCATGGCTGGCCGCGGCCCGCCTCAACCTCACCGTGACTGGGTCGCACTTCGGCGTGCGCACCAGACTGCCTTTCGGAACAAGCGACCTGGACATGGCCATAGACCTGGCCCTCAAGGGCACCGTGGCCCACCCGGAGGTGTGGAACCGCATGGAGGTCCAGCCGGGCGGAAGGTTCATCTACAGTGTGGTAAGACGCGAATTCGAGGTGCTGCGGGGCACTTTCGACTTCGATGGGGACCCTCAGCACCCCCAGGTGGACGTTACCGCCAGGACTACCGTCGAATACCGCAATGCAAGCTTGAACGAGCCTGGGGTGGCGTCGAGGTTCGCGCCTGAAATGGCAACCGGCGGGGTCAACGAGAACGATGTTGTAATAATCCTGGACATCTCGGGACGGTATCCCGACCTGGACATCTCGCTGTCCTCGAATACGAGGGACCTGGACGAAAACGACCTGATCTACCTAGCCCTGACCGGACAGACGTCTTTGGGCTCTACGGAGGGCGATTCCAGCGGTTTCATAGATATCGGAATCCTGACAGATGACCTGACCAGCCTCGTGACCAACCTGTTGCTTTCGCCCTTTCTGGACGCGGTCCGCCTGGGCGTCAGTCCGTCAGGGGGGGTGAACGCGCAGGTCATGGCGCACCTGGGTTCACGCATCAAATTCGAGACGCAGATCATGCAGGAACAGGGTGGCTCCAGGTACAGCGCCGGATTCCAGGTCAAACTGAGCGACAGGTTCTTTCTGGAGGGAAGACTGAGGGCGGTGGAACAGTCAATTGACCCATCCGAGGTCGGCCGTCGATACGAAACAAAGCTGAGGTACAGGATCCCGCTTGATTGAGGTCAGGTTCTTGGAGAAGATCGATGACAGGAGTCGAATGGATGGTCGGCCGCGCGGCGCCGCAGTCCTTGCCTCGCTTCTGTTGCTGACGCTTTCGGCACGGTCGATTCCGGGCCTGGCCGACCAACGCGCCGATCCGTGCGCGTCGGGCCCGATTGCCTCCGCGCGCATCGAAGGCTGCGAACTTGCGCGCTGCAAGGCCCCGGACTTTGAGGGGGCCGTTCTGGACCTCGCCGGCGTGACCAGGGGCAGGGTCCTCGGGGACGCCGCGAAAAAGACCGCCGTAAAACGCATCCTGGGGCTGGGTTTTTTCAGGTCGGCGGCAATCAGTTGCAGCGCAGGCGCCGCGGGCGTCGATGTCGTGATCAGTGTTCTGCCCAGAAAACGCATCGGCAACATTAGTATCACGGGCCACAGATACTTCTATGAATCGGACCTGGAGGATCGCCTGCCGGTTCAGAAGGGGGACTACCTGGACCCGGAATCGCCAAAGACCTCCGATGTCCTGGAACAGGTGCGCGACGTCATCAAGCGTGCCTACATGAAGGAGGGGTTCCATGGAACCCGGGTGGACACCGACCTGCGGGACGACGGCGACGGCCTGGTGAACCTGACTGTCACGGTCGTGGAGGGCGAACGCCTGAAAATGAAGTCCGTCAAGGCAACGCTGGAGCCTTCCGATGCCGACCCGAAGCCCGCCGCCGCCGCGTGGTCGTGTCCGGTCATCAAGTCCAGGGACCTGCGGAACTGGGCCGGGCTGGCGGTTGGAAACCCGTACACGGAGGGCACTGTCAGGACATCCGTCCAGAACCTTAAAAGGGCGCTCAGGTCCCTCGGTTTTTCGGGCCTGGAGGTCAAGGCGCGTTTCGACCCCGAGTCCAGGAACATGTCAATCAGGGCGGTCTATGATTCCTGCCATCTGCTCAGATTCTTCGTGCGAGATCGGGAGCAGCCGGGCCGCCTCGGTTTCAAACCCCTCGATGAACCCGCTCTGCTCGAAGTCCTGCCGTTCGGCGACTCGGGTGTCTTTGACCTTACCGAGTCATCCATCGGCGCCGGGGAAGTTCGCCGATTCTTCCTGAACCGCGGATTCCTGATGACGGACGTCAAAGTGG
This sequence comes from Deltaproteobacteria bacterium, assembly GCA_013151875.1. Lineage (GTDB taxonomy): Bacteria > Myxococcota_A > UBA9042 > DTJE01 > DTJE01 > JADDHL01. Next base: position 3,738 of record JAADHL010000118.1, on the reverse strand, counting down.
ACTACCGTCCGCGCAACAGGATCGAAATCGGCGGCAGGACAATACTGGGACCGAACGTGGCTGGGGTCATAACGTACTTTGTGACCCTGAACGGCAAGCGTGAAATCCGCAGGATCCGGATACATGGGAACGACCACATCGACACAGACCTGATTCTCGGGGAAATGAACACCACCACATACGATTTTTTCGGTGATCCGGGCGCCCTGTTGCCGGAACAGGTGTACTACGATCTCGATAGGATCCGCGCCCTGTACGCCCGCAACGGGTTCAATCACATGGGCTTTGAATGGACCACCGGCAATCAAACGGGAACCCTGGAGGTGACCCGCGAGGGACGGGACAGGGTGCTGACCTTCAGCAAGGGGGACAAGGCGTTCAAGGTCAGGTCGCCGACGGGCACTGAGGGCATTTTCTTGGAGATTGGCGTCAGGGAAGGGCGCAGGGACACGCTGGGAAAGGTGGTGTTTCGGGGCGTGAAGGCGTTCACCCAGGATCAGGCAAGGGCCGCGCTGGGACTGGAAAGCGGGGGACCTTTTTCACCCAGGTTGATTAAGGAGGCCGCGCGCAGGCTGCAAAGCCGTTATTCCAACGAGGGCTATCTGGGCGCCAGGGTATCTATCGGCTGCGAGGGCCACGAGCCCGACGTGGCCCCCGGGGAATGCGCCATAGACAAGGTGGATTCGGGTCGCGTCGACCTGACTTTTGACGTGGACGAGGGCCGCCGCACCCATGTCAGGGCGGTATTCGTCGAGGGCAATGTGCGTACCCTGGACCAGGTCATTTTGAAGGACTTCCCGGCGCGTGGCGAACCCTACCGCATCCAGGACGTGGCGGACGCGGTCAAGGGGCTCAAGAATCTGGGGATATTCACTTCAGTGCAGGTCAGGGCCGTGGGCGCCGATGAGGACCCGCCCGGACGGGAAGTCGTGCTGGTGGTCACCTGCAGGGAGGACAGGACCCGGTTCCTGGACATTGCGGTGGGGTTCGAGGACCTGAACCGGTCCGGTGAATTTCCCGCGGCGATCGCCTCGGTCGTGACAACGTCCGTGGCCCTGGAGGACCGTTCATCGACCGGGTTCGGCAGCAACGTCGGTTTGAAGATCCCGGACATCCTGATAACCGCGGAGGTACGCTATTCGGACCTGAACTTCCTGGGCCGAGGCAAGCGCCTCTATCTGCCGCTGAAGTACGGCTTGTCCACCACGGCCTGGGACCGGTACGCCGCGTTCACCCCCAGCTACGTGGATCCTCGCTTTTTCGCGCGCGGTCTGACATTCCGCTTTACCCCATTCATCGTCTATGATCGCGCCACAACCAGGCTGGATCTGTTCCATTTGGGCGCCGAGATGGCGCTGTCAAAGGAGTTGTATCCCCACCTGCATGGGTCGCTGACCTACGAAATAGCCGAGGTAAAGAGCCGGGACCCGGCGGTGACCACGAGATATTCGGCGTTCAGGCTCGAAAACAAGCTGCGTCCGTCCCTCACCTACGACAGACTGGACCACCCCATAGACCCCAAGAAGGGCGGGCTGTTGCAGGCCTCCCTTTCGTACATCAACGCCTATATCTCGGACAGGTTCAACAATTACCTGAAGTTCGAGGCCACCGGGAAGTTCTTCTGGTCCATCCGGGACTATCTGACGTTCGGGTTCATGGCCCGTTTCGGCACCAGCCAGTCCTTTGGCGGTTCCGTGAGGCTGCCCGACGAAGAGAGGTTTACACTGGGCGGCAACCGCGGTGTCAGGGGATTCGCCAACGACGGCGTTGCGCAGTACAACCCGGACGGCAGTCTGCGACTGGAAAGGTTGTCCGACGGAACCCTGGTCAAGCCTCACGGCGGTAATCACATGATCTCGGGCAGCGTCGAGATTCGATTCCCCATCATCCGCAAGATGAATCTGAACGGGGCGATCTTTTACGATTTCGGGGCGCTGGCCGAGCGCCTGGGTGATTTTTCGGGGGCCAGTTTCAGGCATTCCGCGGGCGTGGGTCTGCGTTTCCTTATCGCCAACGCGGTGCCCATCAGGCTCGATTACGGCGTGATCCTCGACCGCCGCTGCTCCGAGGTGGACCCTCAGAGCGGGATTTGCGTCCTGAGGGAGGAGGTGGGGAATATCCACTTCGGCCTTCTGTACACGTTTTGAGCGCTTCGACCTCGTCCTCGGCAAGCAACCTGACGGAACCGGTTTTCATCTTTCCCAGCTTGATGGGGCCGAAGGCCACGCGCTTGAGCTTGAGCACGTTCATGCCGACCGCCTCGAACATGCGCCGGACCTCACGATTCCGTCCCTCACTGAGGACAACTTCCAGCCAGACATTGGTTGAGGTGTCCCGTACGTGATCACACTTGTCGAAACGCGCCTTTCGCCCCCCCATGGGCACGCCGCGCAGGAGTTTGGTCAAGGCCCACCGCGGCGCCTTGCCCTGTATCTTGACCTGGTAGACGCGCGGGACGCGGGACGCGGGTCTGGTCAGAGCCCGGGTCAGATCCCCGTCGCTGGTGAACAGCAGCAGACCTTCGCTGTTGAAATCCAGGCGACCCACGGAATGCACCGGGGACGGCAGCCTGGGCAGCAGTTCGTATACCGTGGGCCTCCCCTCCGGGTCATCGGCGGTGCAGATAAAGCCCCTGGGCTTGTTCATGGCCGCGTAGACCCGGACCTTGGGACGTCGTATGCCCTCGCCGTCCACCATGACCCTGTCCCGCTCTGGGTCAATGCTCTGTCCCAGCACCGCCATGCTGCCGTTCACGTCCACGCGGCCCTGTTCTATGATTTTTTCGGCCTGCCTGCGGGAAGCGATGCCGGCCTCGGCCAGGAATTTCTGAAGTCTCATCTTGGCCATCGTGAATCCATTTGTGTTTCCGAAAAAAGAATCTTTTCCTTTGTGCCGCCAGGCGTCGTTTGCGCCCCGGCCGTGACGCAAGGTATCATTCGTTTCATCCGCCGACAAGCTGGACTACAGTGCCGGCCGTTGGGCGGCGCCGAATATCGAACGAGGAGAATGATGAAATACCGGATTGAGAACGAATTTCCATGCAGCGGCGACGAGGTCATGCGGACGATGTTCATGGAGGGAATCACCGAAAAGCTGCTGCCTGACATGAACAGCGTCAGGGAGGCCGAAACCCTTGAATGGAAGGAAAAGAACGGCGTCATCCAAAGGCGCGTGCGTTACCTGCCTGTCCCCGCGATCAAGTCCGTGGGGCCCAAGAAGGTGGACCCGCGATGGATGGAGTGGATCGAGGAATCCCAACTGGACCTGAGATCCCGCGTCGTGACCTACGTGAACGTGCCGACCACTCCAGGCGTGGCCAGGCTCCTCAAGAACAGTGGCCGCATGAGCGTCAGGGACAAGCCCCAGGGGGGATGCATACGGGAGGTCGCGGGCGAGCTGAAGGTCAAGGTGCTCCTTCTGGGGGTCGTGGCCGAAAGGGTGATCTACTCGTACGCGCAAGAGATTCTCAGGGACGAGGCCAGGGCCCTGGCGGGATTCATCAGGGCATCCGAGGGACAGAGCGCGTGATCCTGGCGAAGGTCATGGGCACGGTCTGGGGCTCCAGGCAATCCGACACGCTTTCGGGACACCGCGTCGTGGAAGTCAGGCCCGTGTGTCTGAAGGGATTGACGCCCGGCGACCGATTGGGCAACGATCCTGATGACGGACTCTTGGAAAATGGGTCGCTGCTGGCCGTGGATCCCCTGGGCGCCGACACGGGCCAGTCCGTGCTGGTGT
>JAADHL010000059.1:17865-22837 GCA_013151875.1 Deltaproteobacteria bacterium | reverse complement strand
GGGAGGGCGGGTCTCCGGACCTGTTCGTTCTGTTGGGCCTGGCCAGCACCGTCATGGGCGTCACCACCACCATTGGCTTGCCGGTCCCCCTTGTCAACACCGGGTCCAATCCCAACCAGATAGCCGTTTCGGGCGGGGTCCTCTATATTTTGAATTCCGGTGACAACAACGTAACCGCCATGGATGTTTCCACAACGAAATACCTGGGAGTGGCCGTGAATTTCGACCCTGGCGTCAATCCCTACGATTTCGCCTTCGCGGACCTCGACGGCGCCACCGTCATGTACGTCACGGGTTTTTTGTCCAACACGCTTTACGAGGTGGACCCGGCCACCGGAAAGATCCTCAGGAAAGTCCAGTGAAATACCTGTGCCTTACGCTTCTGCTGGCGGCTTCCTGCTCCAGGCCCGCCGGTCGGATCGAGGCCCCGCACCCCAGGATCGTGTCCCTGATTCCCAACGCGACCGAGATCGTGTTCGGCCTGGGCATGGGCGGGCACATGGTGGGCGCTACGCGGTATTGCGACAGGCCCGAAGCCGCGAAATCCATTCCCAGGGTCGGTGGGATCCTCGATGTGTCCGTCGAGGCGGTGCTGGCCGCTGATCCCGACTTGGTCATCGGGTCCTCCCACGTCCTGAGAGGCCACCTGGCCTCGATGCTGGGGCGCGCCGAGGTCAAGATTTTGCCCCTGGACTTCGACACCGCCGAATCCGTCATTGAGGGCATCAAGGCGATCGGGCGGGCAGTCGGGCGCGAGTCGAAAGCGGAAAGCATGGTTGCTTCTCTAAAGCGGGATTTGCGTGATCTCAAGGACCGCGCGTTGAGGAACCCGCGGATCAAGGTGCTGTTCATCGCGGGCAGCAATCCCCTGGTGGTGGCGTCCAGGGCGTCGTTTCTGGGGGACCTGCTTGAAAGGATGGGTGTCGAAAACGTGGTTGGGTCGCGGGCGGTGCCTTACCCGACGTGGTCCTTGGAGCAGGTGCTGCGGGCGGACCCGGACGTGTTGCTGAACGGCGCTTCCGAAGCCGGGGACATAATGGCCTCCCTGGCGTCCGGCGGCGTGCGCGCGGCCCGCGAGGGGCGGGTTGTCGCCAAGGTCGATCAGGCTATTCTGCGGCCGGGTCCCGGGTCCGGACGCGCGGCCCTTGGCCTTGCCGACGAGATCGTGAAGGTCGACGCGGCGCTCAGCGGCTCCCGGAGGCCGACCAGATGACCGGAGGCGGACATCGGAGATTCCTGTTTTTTGCCGTGGGGATTGCGTCCCTCGCGGGAGCGGTGTTCCTGTCCCTGACCTTCGGCGCCACCAGCCTGGACCTCGGCGCTGCGATAAGCGGCGTGAACGGCAGCGACCGCCTGGTGCTGCTGTACGAACGCCTGCCCAGGACCTTTCTGGCGGCCCTGGTAGGCGCCTCTCTGTCCACCGCTGGTCTGGTGTTTCAGGCCATCCTGGCCAACCCCCTGGCGGATCCCTTCATTATCGGCGTGGCCGGTGGCGCGGCCCTGGGCGGAACCCTGGCGATGCTCCTTCCCTTTGCCGCCTTTGCCGGCCAGGTGGGCGTGTCCCTGTCCTCGTTCGTCTTTGCGATAGGCGCCATCGCACTCACCTATCGTCTTTCCAGGGACCGGACGGGCCGGATCCGGACTTACGAAGTGCTGCTCATCGGGGTGGTCTTCAATGCGTTCGCGTCGGCCGTCATCATGTTTCTGAAGACCGTGGTCAGGGCCGAAAAGGCCCAGGAGATGCTGTTGTGGCTCATGGGGACACTGTCGTCCGACATAAGGGGGTGGGATTCCCTGTCCGTCGCGGCGATCATCTCTGCGGTTGCCATGACGGTCCTGTACTCGGTGACGCCGGCCCTGAACGCCCTGTCCCTGGGCGAGGAGGACGCGGCTTCCGTGGGCGTGGACCCGGGTCGCGTCACCAGGATCGTGTTCGTGGCGGGATCCCTGCTCGTTGCCGCGGCCGTGTCGGTTGCGGGGCTCATCGGGTTCGTGGGGCTCATCGTGCCGCACGCCGTTCGGGCCGTGATTGGTTCGGACCACCGGGCGACCCTGCCGGCCTGCGCCCTTTACGGCGCCACCTTTCTCATTCTGGCGGACCTTGCAACCAGGGTCCTGTTTCCTGTGTTCGAAACCGAGGCCCCGGTGGGGGTGCTCACGGCCCTGATTGGAGGACCCATGTTTGTCTATCTGCTCAAGAGGGGAGGCAGACGCACTTGACCGACGCGGTTGACACCGGGGCCGGGACCGCTGTGTCGTCGGGTCCAGCTCTGGAAATGAAGGACGTGGCATTCAGCTATCCCGACGCCGGTTCGACCGCGCTGGCCGCGGTGGACCTTGATTGCGGCGCGGGTGAGGTCGTGGGCATTATCGGTCCCAACGGCGCCGGCAAAACCACCTTGCTGAAACTGGCGGCCGGCCTCATCCAACCGTCAGGGGGCCGGGTCCGTGTACTCGGGCGTGACCCGGCCAGGGGTCCAAGGAAAGAGACGGCGCGTCGCGTGGCCTATGTGCCGGTGGCGCTCAAGGCCGAGTTTCCCATGACGGTCAGGGACCTGGTCAACCTGGGCAGGATCCCCCATATCAGCGGTTTTTTTGAATCCGCCGATGACAGGCGCGTGGTGACCAGGGCCCTGGGGCTGGTCGACTCGATCCACCTTGCCGACCGCCTTTTTCCGTCGATTTCCGCCGGGGAGCAAAAGAGGGTCCTCGTGGCCCGCGCGTTGGCCCAGGAACCCCGGCTGCTGCTTTTGGACGAACCCTCGGCCAATCTGGACATCGCCCATGGCGTGGCCCTGCTGGACTGCATCGCCGGTCTTGCCGCGACGCGGGGTCTGGCCGTGCTGGCTGCCATCCACGACCTCAACCTGGCGCTGCTGTTCTGCGACCGTCTGGTAATGGTCAAGGAAGGACGCGTGGTGGCGTCCGGCGACCCCGAGTCCGTCATGTTGTACCCGGTGGTCCGCGAGGTCTTCGGCAGCGACGTCTATATAGGCAGAAACGAACTGTCGGGCAAGTTGTTCGTCGTGCCCCTCAGGGAAAGAGGCTCGAAAGCGCCCCAAAATCATCTGTAGCTTTTCTGCTCTTGTTTCCGCGCCCTTACCTTTTTTTCGTCACCCACGTGAAATGCACGGCCGCCCAATCGAGCAGGCGTTGCAGCGCAAGTCCGAAAAGGAACATGTACATGGGGTCGATCATGAACCTGAACCGGTTGTTTTCACCGCAATCCAGCGTGTTTCCGATAATCGACGCGAATCCGATTGAAAACGTCAGGTACCACAAGGCGTGCCTGTCGGGGCATTTGGGCATTCGCCACGCCAGACCGATACCGAAAAGAAACAAAAGCGGCAATCCAATCAAGAGCGTCAAAAACAGGTGGTCCGGTTTCTTTATTGGGTGGTAGTCGAAGTGTTCCGACGCCCAGGTCGCCACTTTGTCGAGAAAGGGCGCCGGGGTTTTGAGATACAGCCGGTCCCATACAGAGATGGCCGGTCGCGCAGCCGCTTTGTTCTGAATGGACAGGTAAGATTGATCATAAGCGGCCAGAGAGTAATAGATCGAACTGTAGAACCAGGACAGCAGCACCGTGCCGGGATAATGGGTCGCCAGGTAGATGTCGTCTTTCAAGATGATGTCGTGCATTCCGATCAAGGCCGCGTGATTGATGTTCGGAATTGCGGCTTGGTTGAAAACGGTCGGTCTGAACGTCTTGAAAAGAATCGGCACATCCTTGAAGCGCCTGTAAGGATTGAGGAAATCCGGATTGGTCCACAGCGAACCATCCGATGCGGCCAGGCAATCATCAGCGTCGGAACACGAAGGCGGAGAAAGGCCCAGGTGCCATGAATACCGCGAAATGCGGCCTTCCTCGTACAGCCTGTCGCGGGTGGCCTGGCCCAAAGGAACGGTGGTGACCTTCGCGATGTTGCCTGGAAACAGGGTGGATTGGGTGAATTTTCCGAAAACGACCCAGTTCTTGACGTATGGGGCCATGACGACCGCCAGCATGATGAGCGTTGCGGCCAGGCGGCCCTTTGAAGTGGGCCGGGTTATCCACAGCACGTAGACGGAAACCGCGATGCAGTACGTCAGGTGAATCAGCGACCGCGTCCAGGCCAGGACGGCCAGGATCAGATAGAAGACAACCAGGTTTTTCAGCCTGCGCGAACGCAGAAACCGATGCAGTTCAAGCACGCTCAACAGCCACAGCGAGGCGATGCCGAAGGTGTAGAACAGGTGGTGTTCGTACAGGATGAAATCCGGACTCGCGCCCAACAGCCCGGTCACCAGAAACGCGACATGTCTGCTGACCCCGAATCGTACCTGCAGCGCGAACAGGACGAACAGCAGGAGTATCGCAAGGACAAAGAATATCCCCTGAAAGGCCATTGGATACAGGTGCGGGAACAGTTTCAGGACCAAGCCCAGAAATAAATTGAAGCCGGGCGGCTGAATGTGCAGGAACAGAAGGCTTCTGAGCAGGTCGGTTTGCAGGTACAGCGGATCGACGATTTGCACGTAATCGAACAAGGGAAAGATATTGATTCTGACGCCCAGGAAGTAATAGGCGATCTCAATCGCCGTCTGAAAACAGAATATAGCGGCTAGGTCGCCCTTGGAAACCGTATAATATGTATTCGGTATGCGGGCGGTGCCTGCCATCCCAGCGAACCTCTCATCGAGCGTCGGTCCCCGGTCCCGTGGTAGCCGATACGTACCCCGGGAATTCGATCACGGCGTTTTACCTGCACTTTTTCGAGACGTCGTTGGCCAACTTGGACACCCAGTCCGTATCCTTGGCCGCCTCGATCCAGACCCGGGTGAATTCCTGGGGCGTTTCAAAACCGTACTTCTTGTAGATGTCCAGTATTTTGTCCATCTCGCCCTTCTTTTGGGCGCAGTAGACCTCCTGGTAGCACTTCCAGAGTTCGTCCTTGTCCGGTTTCCCTTTGGCCTTGTCGGTCGCGGGTTC
>JAADHL010000059.1:0-17833 GCA_013151875.1 Deltaproteobacteria bacterium | reverse complement strand
TACGGATGCAGGCTTGACGGCCTTGGTTCCCACGGGCGCGGCAGCGGTCGGCGCGGGCGTTTTTTCCACAGCGGTGGACTTGACCGCGGACCGATCCGGCGCGGCTTTCGGGGGCGCGTGCCTTGCCCTGCACGAGTATCCGGCCGCCAACACCAGACCGAGACACAGCACCAAGAGCCTGCCGCTCATCAGTTCGACCTTTCTTGGATTCATGTAGTCTTCCTCCACCGGTTTTCCTCCACCAGTTTTCTTCCACTCGACGGACATGCATTATATCCCCGCGATTGAGGTGTATTGCAAGACGAATCAATCGCCCTGCCGGACGGAAACCGTGAAGCGTGAACCTTCGGCGCCTGCTTGGCACAAAAGCTGCTGGACTAATGAGCGGCTGCTTTGTATCCTTGGTGGGGCAAAGACGGCAAGAAACATAACCACTTGCAAGAGCAAGGTTTTTGCAGGTGGAGGCGGGAATGCCTCTAGTGAGGGGTATGAACTTTTTGCGTACGGTAGTGTCACCACCGGTCAAGGAGGGCACATGAAGCTCCATCCTATCTGGCGGACGTTCGTTACGGCGATGTTCCTGGGAGTCCTTTTCGCGCTTGGGTGTTCCAGCGATTCGGGAGGTCCGGCCGACCCGGGCCAGGTCACGGATCCTGGGCCGGGCGATGTGGCTCAAGTTGATGCAACGGCCGACCCCGGCCCTGTTCTGGACACGGGTGCTGAACCCGATGTTCCGATAGGGGATGTTTCCGGGGGGCTGTCCACCCACAGTTCGCCCCTTGAGGGTGACCCCTGCACGCCGCCGACGTCCGAGATCGTCATCACGGAGTTCATGGCCAACCCCGATGTGGTCAGTGATGCGTACGGCGAGTGGATTGAACTGCACAATCCCGGCGCGTCTGATGTGGACATCACAGGTTGGGTGCTCGCGGAGTCCGGCGCGAACAAGCACCAGTTCACCTCGGCCAATACGTTGCCCGTTCCGGGGCCTCTTGTCGTCCCGGCCGGTGGATACGTGTTGCTGTGCCGCAACGGCGATCCTCTGCTGAACGGGGGTCTGGCCTGCGATTACCAGTATTCCAACTACGTCCTGACCAATACCGGTGATGAGATCATCCTTTTCGACGGAGACCCCGGTCCTTCCTGGCCGCCTGACGCCGATCCGGCCGTGAGCATGATTGACGCCATCATTTTCACCGGCACAGTGCCCTCCGGGGCATCGGTGGCCTTGCGTCATCCCTTCCTGGAAACTGAAGACCCGCCCAACACCCTGGTCATGCCCGCGTCGCCCAACGACCCGAATTCATGGGTAGGGATGAATTACGGCGTTTCCACCACCTCGTACGACCCGAACAACGAGGGGACCCCGGGCGCGAAGAACGTGGACGTCTGGTCCGAGCAGGAGGTCGCCGAATGCTCCGACGGCAATATATGCACCCATGATCTGTGCGAGGCAGGCGCGTGCAAGAACCCCTTCATTGCCGACTGTTGCCTGGGCGACGGTGATTGCGACGACGGCAAGGACTGTACTACCGACACCTGCGACGTCCCGAACAATCATTGCATCTACACCGACATCCCCAACTGTTGCGTCACCAACGCTGACTGCCTGGACGCGAACCCGTGCAACAGCGATTACTGTGATTACAAGGGCCAGTGCCGCCATTCTCAATACAATATCGTTCCCGGCTGTTGTTGGGCGCCCGCCGACATCAACCCGCTGACGCAGCAGCCCTGGACCGGTCCGGAGGAAAAACAGGCCTACGCGGACTCGCAATGCGACGATAAGAACAAGTGCACGGACCCCGACTTCTGCGACACTGACAACAATATCTGCAAGTCGGGCCCGTCGGTGCCGGGTTGCTGTACCGTCAATGCCGACTGCGTACCGCCCACGGGACCCATGCCGTGCACTTTCTACGCGTGCACCAACAATACATGCATTACCACGGACATGGGGACCAATGGCGACTGCTGCGCCATGCCGGACGACCTGAACTACAATCCGGCGATACACAGCGCGGATATAATGTGCGACGACAACGACCCCTGCACCACCGAGCTGTGCTTCAGTCACACTTGCCGCAGCATTTTCGACGCCAGCAACTGCTGCCCGGACGACCAGTGGTGCAAGGTGTACGAAGACGACAACAATGCGTGCACCATCGAGAAATGCGTTGATGTTCCCGCCACCGGCGGCAGTGAATGTCAGCATTTCTACCAGGCGTTGTGCTCGCAGTCCCTTCCTTATATCGAGCACTTCGACGGCAGTTCCTCGTTCCAGGAGGTGGGCTGGAAGATCACCGACTACGGTTCCAATGCCCTGGCGCACTGGATCTTCGGCACCAGCGGTGAACTTGGTCCTGACGAGCATGTCACTTTCCAATGGAACCCCACCACCCAGTTGGTCAAGTCGGTCGCGGTGACGCCGGTCATCGACGCCTCGTCCGCGGGCACCAGCGGGTCGAATCCATTGCAGGCCACAACGGTGCAGTGGCGCATGTCCTATAAGCACTCCGTGCCGGGGGAGCCGGTGACCCTGACCGTCATTGCCAGCAGCGACGGCGACTATGAAAACGGCAATGTCATCTGGCAGCAGACCCTGACCAGCGACCTGGAATACGACCTTTATTCCTACCAGTTGGACAATTCGCTGAAATTCGCCTCGACCCTTCAGATCGGATTCATGGTCGACACCGGCGCAGCATCGACTTTCAACATGGACAATTGGCAGTTCGACGACGTGGTGGTGGCGGAGGGCGTGTCCCAGAAACTTTTGAAGACCAAGCTTTACCAATGCCAGACCGATTCCTGCAATCTGCCGGTTCAGGGCGTTCTGAAGGCCGAGAGCGTCGGTTCAGTGCCAGATCTGACCATGGTGGTCAACGAGCATTACCGATATGTGATGTGCTATCAGGATCTGGACTACGACGCAGAGAACGCGAAGTACTGGGGGCGTCCTCACGCGTATCTGGAGCCCGCGCCCCTGGACCATCCCGGCTTCGTGACGCCGCTCGACGTTTCAGGGTTCGGAAACTCGTGTAGTGCGCTTTCGGCAAGCGTTTACAATATGTGCGGTCCGGATGCCACCTATTTCTGCACCATCGACGTCAATCCGGGTGGAATCGATTCCAATCAGGGCATCTACCGCGTTGGTGTGCTGGGGCAGGATGAATGGAACCAGGACGAGAGCAAGTTGACCCACAGCCCGTTCCAGTCCCTCCATAAGACCACCATCAGCGTGCTGCTGCCGGATGGATACCTGGTGTGGTCCCCGTTGGGACTGCTGGACCCGTCGGCCCTGGCCATCAGGGACGCCCTTGTCGCGGCCGGACGCAAGGCCCAGATCCTGACCAAGCTGGACCTGATTTCGGATCTCTCGCAGTACGACGGGATTTTCGGGGTGCTGGGGGTTTACGGGCGATATCACGAGGTGACGCCCACCGAGGCAACGACCCTGAAGACATTCCTGGATACGGGAATCAAGAATATCGCGGATCCCGGGGATCCCCCCTTGTACAAAGGGGGCCGGCTGTACCTCGAAGGCGGCGAATTCTGGAAGACCGGCTTCAGTCAGTCCGACACGGTCCTGCACACCCAGAACTATTTCAAGATCGACGGTGTTTCGGACGGGTCGTCCAAGCTTGACGGACCGCTGGAAGGTCGGCATTTCTGGTACGGACTGGATTACAGTTACAGCCAGAGCCCGCTTTTCAACTCCTGGATCGATCGCATCAAGCACACCGCAGGAGAGGGCGGGCGCGAGGTGCAGAAAAACGGCGGCGCCCTGTCGTTCGCCACGGCGGTCAGTTACGAGCATTGCGGCCCGTCTTCCACGTGCTGGGACCTCAATGCGAACCGGGTCTGCGACATTGCCACCGAAGACGTCAACACCGACGGTAATTGCGACTACCTGGACTGCAATTGCGGAAGCACCTACCGGACCATCGGGGCTTCCGACCTGTTCGGCGGCCTGGTGGAGAAGGGCACCGGCACGGTCGATGAACTCATGGGCAAGATCCTGTACTTCTTTGAAAACGGTTACCCGCCCTGCACCGTGGACGCCGAGTGTGATGACAACGAGGTCTGCACCTCGGACACATGCCAGGCCGGCGGCGAATGTCTGAATATGCCCATCGCGGACTGCGTGCCGTGCAAGAACGACGAAATTCAGGAGGACGGGAGCCCGTCATGCGGTCCGGATCAGGCATGCTGGGTCGAAAAGGGCTATTGCGTGAACATCCAGTGCCTGGACGAAGGCGGCGGCATGGCCGATTGTCTTCCTTCCGGTACGCCGGTGACCGTTGCGGATTCAGGCCAGGTGCCCCGTAACTTCGGCGCCCACCCCCAGATCGTGGATGTGACCGCCACCTCCACCCAACCAGGCTGGATCAGGGACCTCCAGGTCAAGGTCAAGGTGACCCACTTCTACCGCGGAGACGTGAAACTGAGCCTCCAGGCCCCGGACGGCACCACCGTCCAGTTGAAGAAGTCCAATCTTGCCGACTCGGACCAGAACGTCTATGTGACATACGACATCGGCGCTCCGGTGGATTGCGACACGCCGCCCTGCGACACGTTGAGCGCGCTCAACGGCAAGGTCCTGGTAGGTGCGTGGAAGCTCATCGCCGAGGACGTGAACCCCTTGATCTTCAACGGAATGATCGAGGACTGGAAGCTGTATGCATCCTACGAGTCACCCGAGTGCACGCCGGCCACGGTCGTGGCGGACTGCGGGGACTCCAACGCCTGCACCACCGACGAGTGCATCAATTACTTCTGCAATTGGACCCAGAAGGATTGCGACGACGGTAACGACTGCACCCTGGACGCGTGCGATCCGGTCACCGGCGATTGTTCGCATACGCCGTTGCCGGGTGCTGGTTGCGGTTGCACAGTGCATGCCGACTGCCCCGGCGACGAGGTCTGTCTGAACGATTCCGACGGTCAGGTGTGCAGCACTCCCCCTTGTACCTGCCACCTGATTTGCGACACCGATGTCTACGGCGCCGACTGCGGCACCTACAATGATACCGGCTATCCGGTTTCGATCCCCGACGGCAGCGGAACGGTCACCCGCGTCAGGACCATTTCCGGGGTACAGGGCGTGGTAAGGCAGTTGTGGGTCAAGGTCGTCACGGATCACAGCCACATCGGCGATCTGACCGCCGACCTCTGCAACGGCACTGCGTGCGTGAAGCTGCACCACCTGTCCGGGGGCGCCGAATCCGGGTTCTACAGGATTTACGACTACGACCCGATTGACGACTCGTCCGCCACGCTCGCTGATTTCGACAAATTGCCCGTGGACGGCGACTGGACCTTGAAGGTGTCCGACAATATTCACAACCTGGAAGCAGGTACGTTGGATGCCTATTCGATCTATATCCTAAAGACGGACTGTTACGAGGATTCGGACTGCGACGACGGCAATCCGTGCACCCAGGATTCGTGCCAGGTCAGTGGCGATACGGGCACGTGCCAGCACGTTACGATGGAATGCGAGCCCAGCGCGGACCCGTGCAAGGCCAAGCAGTGCAATCCCGCCAGCGGCGTGTGCGAAGAGACCTCGCAGCCCGACGGAACGACCTGCGACGACGGCCTGTTCTGCACCACGGATGACGAATGCGTGTCCGGCGTATGCACGGGTGGACCGGCGCGGGACTGCTCGTATCTGGATGCGAACTGCGTCAAGGGCTGGTGTGACGAGAACGTCAGCAGTTGTGTTCCGATAGTCCTCAAGGACGGCGTGGACCCGGGTCTGGGGTCCGGATTCGACTGCTTGACCGGACCATGCACCTGTGACGCGGGCGAACCCTGCCTTGGAGGCGACTATTGCAACGCCAGCGGAAACTGCGTGCAGGGCTCTCAGCAGATCTGTCCCTGCACCAAGGAATCGGACTGCATCGATGACGGCGACAAGTGCAACGGCATCCTTGGGTGCGACCTGGCCGCGGGCTTCTGCGACAACATCCAGCCCGAGGTGGACTGCGACGCCACGAACCCGCCGCTTCCGGAATGCCAGGTGTACCAGTGCATTCCGCTGACTGGAGCATGTATCCAGAAGGATGCGATGAACTTCCAGCCGTGCGAGGACGGACTGTACTGCACGGTGTCCGATTACTGTGAAACCGGCGTATGCAAGAGCGATACGGCGCGTGATTGTTCCGGGCTCGACGAGGAATGCAAGGACGGCGTATGCGACGATGTCGCCGACGCCTGCGTGGGTCAGAACAAGGCCGACGACACTTTGTGCGAACTGGACGGCCTGGGCTGCACGATCGACTGGTGCAAATCCGGTACGTGCGAAAAGAAGGAAAACGTGGACTGCACGGGCGAGGTCGGAGACATCTGCAACAACGGCCTGTGCGACAACCTCGGCTGGGGCGGATACGACTGCGTCCAGGTTCCCAAGCCGGACGGGTTCCCGTGCGATGACGACAGCGACCCGTGCACCGACGACGTGTGTCAGTCATCGACCTGCGCCCACAAGCAGGTGGAGAACTGCACAGGACCGTGCGGAGGCAGTCATGCCTTCGACGCCGGCGACGGCATGTGCGGCTATGAGGATTCGTGCGTGGACGGCATCAACGGTTATCCGAACGGCACATGCACCCCGACCTGTGATGCGCCCAACTGCGTTTCCGCCGCTTCCGGGATTGTGGACCTGCCCATCGACGAGAGCGTGGGTTGCACCGTGGACAAACTCACGGTTTCCTCTCCCTTCAACTTCGTCGATGGGATCGAGATAAAGGCGGACGTGGTCCACAGCTTCCTGGCCGACCTTACGGTCCAGGTGGTGGACCCGCAGGGGTACTCCCACATCATGTGGGACCACATCGGTGGATCCAACGCTGACTTCTTTAATACCTTTGATCTGTCGCTGCCGGTGCCCTACACCGGAATCCCTGACTCCGGCGTGCCGATGTGTTCGCTGAGGGGCGAGGACGCCAGTGGTGACTGGTACCTGAGAATCTGCGACACAGGCACCGGAAACGGCGGCTATCTGCACGAGTGGAAGATCTATGTGAAGGGCAGTGACGCCACCGACCTCAACCAGGGGCACAGGTGGAACGACGCCATCGACCTGGGCAACCTGGACATCAACCCGGCCACGGTGTTCTCTGGCACGACCGAATGTTCGGTCAACAGCGCCGATTCAAACTGCGGCGGCGGCACCGGACCGGACCGTCTGTACAAATTCACCATCACGGTGCCCAAACGCGTCACTCTGGTTCTTCAGCAGGGCTTCGGTCAGGACATGATCGCCTTCATCAAATCCGAAGACTGCATGACCGGGGCCGGACCGTGCACGCCCGGCACCGAGGAACTGTGCGCCAACATCTTCCCCGCAGGGGTCGACAACGAGGTCATCGACAACCAGCTTCAGCCCGGGGTCTACTACGTGGGCGTGGATACCAACGGCGGCAAGTACGACTATGGTACGTACACGTTCGATCTGCGCTTGAAATCCCTGCTGGCCGATGGGGAATCCTGCATCGATGTCGCGCCTCAGAATCCGCCTACTTGCGTGGATGTGTCCGACTGCCCGGTGCTTTTGCCGCCATATGTGCCTTACAGTGATTGTATCGGCGGACTCTGTCGGAAGTCGGAGGATCTCGACTGCAACAGCGGTCACTGCCAGAACGGCTATTGCTGCGATCACGGCGACTGCTGTCCCGGCGGCGCCTGGACCCCATGGGGTACGGACGACGATCCGGACGCGATCAAGACCGATGCCGACTGGATCTCGGCGCAGGCCGTGTGTCCTGCCCAGTATCGCGGTCCCCAGGTCTGTGACGCGGACGCGCCGGCCGGCGAGTTCCTGAACGACTGCCAGGGCCACCGCGAGGACGCGAACTGCGTCAACCATATCTGTGAAAAGGACCAGGTGCATGACGATACCGCCTGCGACAATTCCGTCGAGGCCAACACCTGCAACCTGTTCGTTTCAACCTATTGCGGCGACTACGGACCCATTCCGCCGCGAGCGCAGTGGGAACCCGTCTGTCTGACCACCTGCTCCAATGATTTCGACTGCGACGCGCCCGCTCACTGCGACCCGTCCACCGGGGCCACGGTGCCGGACGATGGGGTAAGCGATGTCTGCATACCTGACTGGGCCGACGGCAGCGAGTGCAACGAGAACTCGGACTGCATCTCGAACCACTGTCAGAACGGCTATTGCTGCGACCACGGTGATTGCTGTCCGAGCAACGACCCGACCGGGGCGCTGGAATGTCCGGCCAGCTATACCACCAGTCCTGCCTGCCACGACACCGCGGGATGCGAGGGTGACAGGAAGGACCCGATCTGCTCCAGCTTTATTTGCGGCGACGTGCTGGTCGATGACGACTGCGCGTGCGAGGGGGCACTGTCCGACAATTGCGGGCTGTTCATTCCCGTGTTCTGTCCGGCCGCAGGCTCGGCTCCCGACCCCGACGCTCCAGCCGGTTCGTGCACCCAGTCGCCGTACCCGGTGACGGGACCCGGTCAGAATGTGTTCCAGGCCGAGGACCCGACATGCCTGACTTCATGTCTTGACGGCGGCGCCGAGAATGACGCCCTGTGCGACGACATCGCGCACTGCGACCCATGCACCGAGGTCAACGGTGGGTGCTCGCAGGACGACGTGGACAACGGCGAGGTCAAGTGCCAGGCCGACTTGCCGTATGGTTATCCGTGCAACGAGGACGGGGACTGCAAGAACTTCTCGGATGATTCGCTGCCGGGTCACTGCCAGAACGGCTATTGCTGCCTGACCGGCGACTGCTGCGCCATCAACCTTGGTTCTGGAACAGCCAACCCGGACGTGTGCCCGACCAAGGCGTCACAGACCGGCTATTGGTCGCCTTCGGTCTGCGACAATCAGTCCACATGCCAGGGGCACAGGGTTGACGCGAGCTGCACGGCCGACTTCACATGCGGCAGCCAGGACGTGGATGATGATACCGGATGCGGTGCGGGTCTTGAGGCCAAGCAGTGCGGCTACTACGTGTCGGTGTTCTGTGACGGCACGGCCGATCAGACCGATCCGCCGTGTCCGACCAACTGCGACGAGGATGTGGAATGCGATCCCGACGCGCATTGCGACCCAGCCCCGGCCCTGAGCGGGTGCGACGAGCCGGAATGCGCCCCGGCGGAGGGTACGCCGCAGGCCGACTGTACCTACAATACGGGTGAGTGGCTGTGCAAGTACGATGCGGACAATCATCCGCCCGCGGCGGATGCACCTCCTGGTTCGGGCACCATGACATGTCAGCCCGACCTGCCCAATGACTGGGCGTGCAACGAGGCCACGGACTGCATGGGCGTTACCAGCACCTGCCAGTTGCACTTCTGCTGCAACGTGGGTGATTGTTGCCGCGGCTGCAAGGTGACGGGATACACGCCGACCATTGGTGGAGGCGGTACTGATGACGAGGACAAGAGCAGTACCCTGGACTGCGCGGCCAACCCAGGCAGCCCGTGTTACGTACAGTCCATCTGGGGACAGTTGTCTGCCGGCACCGGGCGTTCCGAGGGCGCGGCTAACATTATCGATCACGGTAATCTGCCCAATGCCTCGGAACCCCTGGGCGGGCCTTCCTGCTCACCTTCGGACGCGGACTGTGAGGCGCTTCCGTAAAAATGGGAGGGTCGCCCCTCGCCCGTACGTAAAGGGCAGTAGACGGTTCCCTGCCTGATGCCTGTTGTCCGGTCCAGTCTTTGACCATTATCGGTTTTGTGATCGGCGATCCACAGAATACCCTTGCACCGCAGATGTGGCCGATGATGATCCAAAGTAGTGGAGACTGTTGACTTACATTCCGGGTGGCGGTGTATTGTGCCTGGCTACCAGCGATTCTACGGGCACGGTCAGGAACGGGTCCGCCCTCAGGTCCGTTCCGCCCACGCTGCCTAGGCGCAGGAAGGGCACGTCCAGGGCCCGGGCCATGCCTTCCAGCCTCTTCAATCCTTGCGGATTCACGGTCACGATGGCCCGTGAAGGGGCCTCGCCGAACAGGAGCCTGGACGGATCGCCCGCGGCCCATGACAGATTCAATCTGGCGCCGTGCAGGGACGGAGAGGACACAATGCACTCGGCGATGGCGAACAGCAATCCACCCTCGGAGACGTCGTGGGCGCTGATGACCAGTCCCTCCGCTATGGACTTGACCAGCAGACCGCACAGGGCCGCATGCAGGTTGATTTCGGCCTTCACGGGCTGCCCCCGGATCTCGCCGGTCTTGCACCGCAGGTACAACGATCCATCCAGCCATGCGTCGGTGGGGCCCAACAGGACCACCTCGTCGTCCTCGTTCACGAACCCTGTCCTGGCGGTGCGATTTACGTCGTCCAGGACCCCTACCACGCCGACGACAGGGGTGGGCCTGATGGATGCGCCGTCCGTCTCGTTGTAGAAGCTGACGTTACCGCCGGTGACAGGGGTGTCGAAGGCGCGACAGGCCTCGGCGATCCCCTCCACCGCCTCTATGAACTCCCACATGACCTCCGGGCGCTCTGGATTTCCGAAGTTGAGGCAATCGGTGAGGCCCACTGCCTTGGCCCCGACGCAGGCCAGGTTCAGGACCGACTCTGCGACAATGTTGTAGCCGCCGATTCGTGGGTCCAGCCAGGTCATGGGGCCGTTGCCGTCGGAGACAATGGCCAGGCCCCTTGGCGGGTCTTCGGGAATCCTCAGCACGGCCGCGTCCGCTTCGCCGGGTCTGACCACGGTTCCCACCTGCACCATGTGGTCATACTGCTGGAAGATCGGTCGCTTGCTGCGGAACTCCGGGTCGTCCAGAAGCGACAGGAAGTCCTCCCACAGCTCCTTTCCGTCCCCGGAGATCGCGGGCAGGGTTCTGCGTTCGTCCAGGTCCCCGGGAGGGGCCGAGGGCCGGTCATACAGGGGCGCCGAATCCGTGAGGAAGCGCACGTCCAGGTCCACCACCTCTTCGCCGTTGAACGTCATCTGCATGCGGCCGGTGTCCGTGACCTCGCCCACGATAGCGCCCCACAGGTCCCAGTGTTCCAGCAGTTGAAGAACGGCCCGTTCGCTGCCCGGCGACGTCACCAGCAGCATCCTTTCCTGGGATTCCGACAACAGGACCTCGGCGGCCGTCATGCCAGCGGCCCGCATGGGCACCTTCGACAGGTTTACCTTCATCCCGGTTCCGCCCCTTGCGGCCATTTCGAAGGTGGAGCATGTCAGGCCGGCGGCGCCCATGTCCTGTATCCCCAGGATGAGGCCCCGATCCATCAGTTCCAGGCATGCCTCCAGCAACACCTTCTCGGCAAAGGAATCGCCCACCTGCACGGTGGGGCGTTTCTGGTCCGCGTCCTGCTCGAAGGCATGGCTGGCCATGCTGGCGCCATGGATTCCGTCGCGTCCCGTAGCGGATCCGATGTAAATGACCACGCTACCGGGCACCGACGCACTGCCATAGAAAATCTGATCCGCCTTCTGGACCCCGATGGTGAATACGTTGACCAGGATGTTTCCATCGTATGTCGGGTCGTAATGCAGTTCGCCGCCCACGGTCGGCACGCCGATGCAGTTCCCGTAATAGGCGATGCCGGACACGACCCCGTTGACCAGGTATTTGGTGCGGGGATGGTCGGGGGCCCCGAAACGCAGCGAGTTCAGGCCCGCAATCGGCCTGGCGCCCATGGTGAATATGTCTCTCAGGATGCCGCCCACGCCGGTGGCCGCCCCCTGGAAGGGCTCGATATACGACGGGTGGTTGTGGCTCTCCATCTTGAAGCAGGCCGCCCATCCGTTGCCGACGTCGATGACGCCCGCGTTTTCCCCCGGACCCACGATTACGCCTGGACCCTCGGTTGGGAATTTTCCAAGGTGCAACCGGGACGACTTGTACGAAACATGCTCGTTCCACATGGCGGCGAATACCGCCACCTCTGCCTCGCTGGGTTCACGGCCGACACCCTCGATGATGTCATCCCATTCCTTCTCTGAAATGCCCTGGGCCAGGGCCAGTTCTCTCTTGCTCGCAGACATAGCTTTCAGCCCCTTCCCTGGATCAACGATTCGAACAGGACCTTGCCATCCTCGCTTCCCAGACCCGCCTCGCTGGCGCGCTCGGGGTGAGGCATCATCCCGAAACAGTTGCCGGCCCGGTTCATCACCCCGGCTATGTTGTTCAGGGAGCCGTTAGGATTGGCGCTGTCCCTGGGACGACCTTTCGCGTCCACGTACCTGAACAGTACCTGACCGTGTTTTTCAATATCATCAAGGACATCGGCAGGGGCGTAGTAGTTGCCGTCGGCATGGGCGATGGGCATGGTGAGCAGCCCGTGTTCTTGTGTTGCCCGCGTCAGCGGGGTCCGGTTGTTTTCGACCTTCAGCCTGACGTCGCTGCAGATGAATCGCCCATTGCGGTTGGGACGCATTGCGCCGGGAAGCAGGCCCGCCTCGAGCATGACCTGAAACCCGTTGCAGATGCCCAGCACCAGGCCGCCGTCACCGGCGAATCGCACCACGTCGTCCATGATGGGCGAGAAACGGGCTATGGCGCCGGACCTCAGGTAGTCGCCGTACGAGAATCCGCCCGGCAGTATCACGCAATCCGTGGCGGGCAGGGCGCGCTCTTTGTGAAACACGTAGTCCGCTTCCTGGCCCATGACCCTTGTCAGCACATGGTGACAGTCGCGGTCGCAGTTGCTGCCTGGGAAAACGACAATTGAGAACTTCATTTCGATTCGTCCCCTTTGTCGAACACGATTTCGAAATCCTCGGTGATCGGGTTTGACAGAAGCGACGATGCCATATCGGACACCTTCCGACGGATCAGGGCGTTGTCGGACCCGTCACCATTCAGGGTCAGGCGCACCACTTTGCCTATTCGGCAATCCGCGACCTCGTCGAAACCCAGGCTCTTCAGAGAACCCAATACCGCCTTTCCCTGCGGGTCAAGGATTTCCGCCTTGGGAAGGACGACCACCGAAACCTGAACTTTTCCCTTTTCAGACATTGTCTTTCCGCCGGTTAGCAGTGAATTGTCACCATCTGCGGCCACGCCCCGTCGTTCCAGGACGGCGCCGTGGCCGTGATCCCTTCATCGGCAGGTCCGCCGATCGTAGATTGCGTCACGAAACCTGAGATGCTCGTCCACCGAGAAACATCTCCGTATTTCATCCTCGGACAACAGCGCCCTGACTTCCGCGTCCGCGACCAGGTTTTCTTCGAAGCCGGCGCCCCCATCGGCCGCTTTCAGTGCGGCCTTTTGTACAAGTCCATAGGCCTCTTGGCGCCTAAGTCCCTTGCGCACCAGCGCCAGCAGCACGCCCTCGGAAAACACCATGCCGCCGGAAGCGTCCAGATTCGCGGCCATGCGATCCTCGTGGACCACGAGGTTTGAAACGATGCGCGCCAGCCTCTTTGCGGTGAACTCCATGGTGGCGGTGGCGTCAGGACCTATCACGCGTTCGACGCTGGAGTGGCTGATGTCTCTTTCGTGCCACAGGGCCACGTCTTCCAGGGCGGCCAGCGCCCACGATCTCAGCAGGCGCGTCTGCCCGCAGACATTTTCGCTGCCAATGGGGTTCTTTTTGTGGGGCATTGCGGAACTGCCACGTTGACCGCCGCCGAATGATTCGTGTACCTCGCCGACCTCGCTGCGTTGCATGTGGCGGATGTTGACGGCGATCTGCTCGATGGTCCCGCCGATCACGGCCAGGGTGGTAAAAAACTGGGCGTGACGATCACGTGCGACCACCTGCGTGGCGACTGGTTCCACCCCCAGGCCCAGTCGGGCCAGGACCCGCGCCTCCCTTTCAGGGTCCCCGAATGCCAGGTTGCCCACCGCCCCGGAAAACTTGCCGACGGTCACCTGTTCCACGGCCCGATCAAAGCGTTCGATGCCGCGGCATATTGCCTCTCTCCATCCCAGAGCCACCAGGCCGAAAGAGGTAGCCTCGGCGTGCATACCGTGTGTTCGGCCGACCACCGCGGTGTTGCGATGGGCGTCGGCCAGTCCCCAAAGCGCCTGCTCCAGGTCAACAATGCCCTTCCTGACCAGTGCGGAGGCCTCCTTGAGTTGAAGGGCGTACACCGTGTCCAGGGCGTCGGATGAAGTCATCCCGTAGTGCAGGAAAGCGGTCGCCTTGCCGGCCTGCTCTTCGACATGCGTCAGGAAGGCGATGACATCGTGTTTGAGCGTGGACTCCAGTTCCTCGATCCGGGCCGGGTCCAGCCTGACTTTTTCCCTTATCAGGGCCGCGCCGCCCGCGGGCGCGATGCCGTCCTCCTCCAGGGCGTCCAGGTAGGCCAATTCCACGTCGAGGAATATCTCCCATCGACGCGCGGGGGACCATATCCTGCGTATTTCCGGTGTAGAGTAGCGTTCAATCATGATTGGTCCACTGTTTTTGGTTTGCGGACAGCGTATTGTGCCCGGCCGCCGCGTGGGCGTGTGGTAATCCGCCGGATGATTCGTGCATCACACCAAAACATTTACTGCGCAGATTGCTCCTTTCAGCGTGTGGCGTCGGCGCAGCAGCGGAAACCGTTCGTGGGTCCCGGCATAAAGCGCTTGGTCTGTGAGGCGCACGTGTTGCCCTCGCCCCCTGCTGTGTCGCCCCCGTGCAGCTTTCTGTCGGAAAGCCATTCCGAGGCGTTGCCGACCAGGTCGTAGATACCTGAAGGCGTGACACATCCGGGGAATGAGCCGGATTCCTTGATGGAACCTTCCACGTTGCACGCGCCGGCCTTGAACTTGTTTCCGTAGGGATAGGTTCGATTGCAGGCCGCTTTCCATCGCGCCGAGGAGCACAGTTGCTTTCCGGCCTTTTTACATAGTGCTTTCGCCGCGCTGATGCTTACCTTGGTCCGGGGCCTTTTCCCCATGCCCGGATATTCGTAGGCGTCCATGCAGAAAGCCGCCTTGTTCGGGTCCGCGCCCGGCGAGTCCTGCATCTTGGCGTCGATGACCACCTTGGCCATCCCAGCGGGGCAGCGCAACATGTCGGCCAGAGTGCGTGGGGGCGGTTCAGGTTTCGGCACGACGGTTTTTGCCTCGACGGGTGCGCCGGGGTCCGGTGCCGTTGAGATTTCCGACGGTGTGTCCCCAGTCGCAGCGTTGCCGTGATCGGCGACCGTGCCGGCGTCTTTCACCACGACAGGGGCCGCAACTGGTTTCGGTGGCGCGGGCTTTTGCGCGGGGGCCTCGATCTTCGCGGGCTCCGGCGGTGCGTGGACAGCTTCTTCCGGGCCGCTGAATTTCATGTAGAGCAGCACGGCCGCGCCGCCCACGACAACAAACAGGGAAAACAATAGAACAAAGGTTCGAATGGGCGCCGGTTCGGACGATTGCGGCGGAGGCGCGCCCGTCTGCACGCCTTCCACCTTTTCGAAAGGGGCCATATGTCCCAGTGATTCCACCTCCAGGGTCCCGTCCTCGTCCAGCGCCTCGGGGGGCATGGGCGGAGTCTCTATGGTTGCCTCTTCCTCGACGACCTCCGTCATGAACTCAGAGGCCCCATCCGTCTGGAGGTCCTCCTTGGTGACCGCGGGCATGCCCATTACGGTAGCCTTGGCTTCAGCCCGTCCTTCCTCTTCGGCGGCCTCGGGGGGCGGGGGCGGCATGTCGTCCGGGAGTACTTCTATGCCCTCGTCGAGGACCTCCTCGTCGCTTGAATCATCGGGTTCGACAACCATGTCCTCGGTCGCTTCCTCAACGACCTCTTCGACCTCGGCCGCTTCCTCGACTGCCTCGGCCTCCTCGACGACCTCTTCGGCCCCGGCCGCTTCCTCGACTGTTACGGCCTCCTCAACGACCTCTTCGACCTCGGCCGCTTCCTCAACTGCCTCGGCCTCCTCAATGACTTCGGGACCTTCGGATTCCGGCCGGCCGGTCTGTTCGGGCAGAGGGGTGATTCCCGAATCTTCCTCGGGCGCATGCACTTTGATGGCCCTGAAGGAGCCGGTTTCGTGATATCGCCGCTTCCACAGGCCCTCGGTCTCAACCTGTTCCAGGACATCATTGAGGGCCTCACCGAATTCGGCGAGGGTTCTGTAGCGCTCGAATGGTTCCGTAGCGGTCGCTTTTACGAAGAAATCGTCCATGCGCCCGGTCAGGCGCGGGACCTGGTCGGAAAGGGGCGTCCCGGGCTGCACTGGATTTCCGGTTATCAACTCACCGGCGATCAGTGCCAGCGAATAGATATCAGTTTCCTTCAGGTCGAGCGATGGGTCGGACAGTTGCTCCGGACCTCGATAGTAATCCTCGATCGGTATCTCTTCGCCTTCCTGGAGCTGCCTGGACAGCAGGTAATATGGGTCCGACAGGGCCAGTCTGTCGGGCAGGACATAGATATTCTGAGGCTTCAGATTGCCGTGGTTCGCGCCCGCGGCGTGGATAACCTCGAGACCGGCCATGATGCGGGTCAGGATGGCCCTTATTTTCTGGATGGTGAAGTGTTCGCCGCTTTCGGCGTGCAGATCCAGGATGGCAGCCAGCGACATCCCCTCCATCATCTGGCATGTAATGAAGTGAAGGCCGCCGTCCTCCATCACCTCGTAAATCTTGACGAGGTTGGGGTCCTGATAGGCGCGGGCGCGGTACAGCCTCAACTGGTTCTGGTCCTTGAATTCGGAATCAAAGAGCTCTGGCTTGAACACCTTGACCGCCACCGGGATGTCCAGGGCCAAATCGAGGGCCTTGTAGACCGTGCCAATGGGGCCCGATCCCCTGCCGAAGACGATCCGGAATCTGCTGCTGAGTTTATCCCCGATGCTTGGGAATCCGTCCGGAGAATCCATGGTTCTCCCCCATTTGGAAGTCTGTTCAACTTGGAACGCGTGGACGTTAGCAGAACGACCCTGTGATTTCAAGGCATGAAGGGGCTGCCGAGGACCTGCGCGCGGGCCTGTTTGAACCCTGAAGCGGCCCTGCCCACAGCCACTCCCTGCCCACAGTTGCTGCGAATGGCCATCTCTTCGTCCGAACCGATGCTTATGATGGTCTGGAAACCGAACGCGGCCAGTTCCTCAACCACGCGGTCGCATGCATCCTGACGGTCGGTGTACAGCACCGTGCCGATGCCTTTGTCGCGCGCGCGCGCCGTGGGATTCAGGGGCGTGATCTTGATGATGAAGCATCCGGGGTCAAAGACAGCGGCCAGCCTGCCCGCGTCAAGGGGCCAGCCCTCGGCCAGCGCGAAGTTCAGGACCACCTTTCGGTCACCCTGCCGGTAGAAACCATGGCCGAAATCCGCGATCTCCTCCAGGCTCCACTTGCGTACGGGCATGACCCTGTCCCGGACGGTCTCGTCCGTTGAATTGACCGAAAACTGCAACTGAAAGGCGCCGCAGGAGTACATGTCGCGTTTGATGGCGGACAGTTCATTGAACCAGCGCCGGGCCGATGCAGGGGCCGTGGTGGCCACGCACGGGATCAGACCGGCGGCACGATAACGTGAGGGCAGGGCCCGCAGGGCGTCAAGCACGTCGGGGTTCAGGGACGGCTCGCCCATGCGCGCGAACTGGACCTTGAACTTCCGGGACGGCACGACCCCGTCCGGGTGGCGGGCAAAGACCACCTGATCCACCTGCCACAGAATCTCATCGACGCTGAGGTTGCCTCTGTACCATCCCCCTGTCTCGCACATCAGGCAACCAACTGGGCAACCGAACTGCGTCGAAACGATGATGACCCACTTTTCCGCCCTGGGGTATCTGGGGTCCAGGGCGTCGACGAATTCTATGCGCAGGGAAGGGTCCCGCCTCATTTCGGCGACGAAGACGCGGGCCACGTCCTCCCTGCCGGTCACCGAGATCACGCGATCTCATGCCGTTTCAGGTTTTCCATAGCCGGTATTTGCAGGATTC
>JAADHL010000186.1 GCA_013151875.1 Deltaproteobacteria bacterium | reverse complement strand
GGCGGTGCCCTCACCGCCATAGACCAGCCGGCGGATGACCTCCCACTTTTGGCGTTCCTTGTATTTGGCGTGGCTCGCGTCACCCGCCTGGTTGTTGCGATCCGTCTGTTCGTCAAAGATCTGAAATTCAACCAGAACGAAAACGAAGTAGCCAAGGTCCTCCAGTTCCGAATCGCTGGCGTTCTTTAGAAGGGAATCCACGCGAAGAGGCATGTCCACGATGAAGTTGATCATCCTGAAATCGGCCGCGGAGAACCTGTTCCAGGCCTCGTCGTCCGCGGCCTCTTCCAACTGAAAATCGAACTGCAACTGGTTGGCGTATTGTCTGAGTCCGGGAATGGCTTCAATCACGTCCTGGAAATCCAGGATTTCATTTCTGGATTCGCCGGGCACCACGTAGTTGTAGGGCAGCAGGTGGTCCTTCAGATAGACCAGCACCGGGATGATGTCCAGCGCTGTCCGCGTGACGATCCTGAACCTCAGCCTGTCAAAGACCTGCGATGCCTGGGTGTTCTTTTTGGCCAGCAGTTTGGTGATCAGGCTGTCTCT
Organism: Deltaproteobacteria bacterium; assembly: GCA_013151875.1. Taxonomy (GTDB): domain Bacteria; phylum Myxococcota_A; class UBA9042; order DTJE01; family DTJE01; genus JADDHL01. Next base: position 11,568 of record JAADHL010000186.1, on the reverse strand, counting down.
GGACTTTCGGCTCGACTTGTACGTCGTGATGGGCGCGCCGGCGGCTATGAGTTCCGCCACCGTTCGGTTGACCGCGTCCTCGGCCTCGCGATACAGAAAATCCTCCGAGACCGGCAGTCTGTACCTCAGTTGCCTGGCCTCGATGTGATTAACGATGTGCATGACCTTCAGAATCACGCAGGCCAGGTTCTGGAACTCAGATGAAGACGAGGCAATCAGGAACAGGTCGGTGATCGAAACCGGGTTTCGCAGTTCCTCCGGGAAGTGGTAATTGAATGTCTTTTCAAGATAGTCCGCGGAAGTCCTGAGCAGATGCCGGAGGCGTTGAACATCCTTTTCATCCGACGGATCAAAGCAGTTGACGTGCAGAAAGCGTTTGACGTCGTCCAGGGAATGTAGATGGAGTTTGTGCCAGTCCACGACCGAGTGGCCGCGGAGGATGAGCCTCATCGCCTGGATGTCTGAAAGCTTTATCTCGTCAAGAGTGACGAGTTCATGGCGCGTACCTGGAACCCACATCAACGGTCCCCCGGGAAGGATTGTAGTTTCGGCGGCCTTGCTTTACAAGGTCCTGCGTGGGATGTATCATTTGAAAATGATGACGGGCACTAACAAATGGCGTACGCGTACGAGGCGAAGACGCTGACATGGAGATCCGTCAGGAACTCAGCACCAAGCTCCTGCAAAAACTGGTCCTAACGCCACAGTTGCAGTTGGCGATACGTCTGCTTCAGCTGTCGAGGCTGGAACTGGCTGAAGAGATCCGCGAGCAACTCGAAACGAACCCGGTCCTGGACGAGGAGTCGAACGGGTCGGATGCCGTTTCGCTGGACGAGGCGGCCAAGGAGGTGCCTGGGGCCGAGGAACTGCCTGGAGCCCCGAAGGCGCCCGTTGAAACGGCCGAAGACCACCAAGAGAGCCGATCCGACCGGCTGGAGAGAGGCGATGCCGCGGAGTGGGAAAAGTTTGTAGAGGGCTACAACCGGTTCGGGCAGGGCCCGTCCATCAGGGTCTCCAACGATGAGTTTCCTTCTGTTGAATCGACGATCAGCCACAAGCAAACCCTGCAGGACCACATGATGTGGCAATTGCAGCTTATCGACATGCCTGACGGCGCACGCGATATCGGCGCATTCATCATCGGCAACCTGAATGATGACGGCTATCTGGTGGAAGTCGACGTGGGGGATATCGCAGGGGCTACCGGCTCTTCCATGGAGGAGGTCGAGACCACGTTGACCCGGCTGCAGGCGTTCGATCCGGTTGGAGTCTGCGCCAGGGACCTCAAGGAGTGCCTGTTGATCCAGGCCAAGACCCACCACCCTGACAACGAACCCCTGAGGCAATTGATCGAGGACCATCTGCATGACCTCGAACGCAGGAATTTCACCGCGATTGCCAGGGGATTGCATTGCTCCATGGAAGAGGTAGGGATCCTCATCACGACGATCCAGGGTATGGAACCAAAGCCAGGGCGTGCGTTCGCCAGCGACGACGTCGTCTATATCCAGCCGGATGTTTACGTCTATAAGGTGGGTGACGAGTATGTGACCGTTCTCAACGAGGACGGCCTTCCCAAACTGAGGATCAGTCCCTATTACGAACAGGCTCTTTCGGGGTCGGTGGACGGCGGGGCCCGTGAATTCGTGCAGGAAAAGTTACGGTCGGCCCTGTGGCTCATTCGGTCCATTCACCAGCGTCAGTCCACCATCAGAAAGGTGACCGAGAGCATCATGCGCTTTCAGGTCGATTTTCTGGAAAAGGGCGTGACTCAGCTCAAACCTCTTGTGCTGCGGGACGTGGCCGAGGACGTGGGCATGCACGAATCCACCATCAGCCGGGTGACCACAAACAAGTACGTTTACACGCCTCGCGGCATCTTTGAGCTGAAGTACTTTTTCAACAGCCGCGTGGGGAGTCTTACGGGAGACGACGTGTCGTCCGAGAGCGTAAAGGCCAGAATCAAGATGCTGGTCGACAAGGAGGACCGCTCGAAGCCGCTTTCCGACCAGGAGATAGTCAACCTGCTCAGAAAGGAAGATACGGTGATCGCCAGAAGGACCGTGGCAAAGTACCGCCAGGCCCTGGGGATACTCCCGTCGTCCCGTCGCAAGGCAATTGTCTAGAAGACAACCCGCGCAAGTGCGCGGGCGCGAGCGTAAGCCCGCGTAAAAACATATAGAATGGAGGCCAGATAGATGAAAGTCGATTTTACGTTCCGTCAGTTCGAGGGTACCGACGAACTCAGGGACCTGATCAAGTCTCGCGTAAATGCCAAATTGGACAAGTTTACCGATGGAAAATCGCCCGAGGTCAGGGTGACCATCTCGACTGAAAAGGCCTGGACCTACGTGGACATGGTGGTGAATTCATTCGGAGACACGTTCAAGTGCACGGAAAAGACCACCGACCTGTACCCGACCATCGACGTGGTCCTGGACAAGATTCAAAGGCAATTGCAGCGGAAAAAGGACCTGTTCCAAGCGCGGCGCAAGAAAGGCGCCTGATGAAGTAACCGTCAGCCGCCTGCCGTCGGCGGTCAAGTGTAAAACGGGAAGAAGCAAGTCCGATGCCCAAGGCTCATGTCGTTGTAGTGACGGGTTTGTCGGGTTCCGGCAAGTCCACGGCCATAAAGTCTCTTGAAGACCTGGGTTTTTTCTGCATAGACAACCTGCCGGTCGTGCTGCTCGACAAGTTCCTGACCCTGGCCGAGCAGCAGGATGAATTCGATCGCGTGGCTTTGGGGATAGATGTACGTGAACGCGGTTTCCTGGACCTGCTGGTGGGAACCATGGAAACCATCCGAGGTCTTGGACACCGCCTCGACGTGATCTTTCTGGATGCGTCGGACGATGTGCTGATCCGCAGATATTCCGAAACGAGGCGGCGGCATCCTCTGGGTTCTGAAACATCGTCACTGGCCGCCGACATAGAGCTCGAGCGAAAGATGCTGTCCGATGTGAGGACGCACGCGGGCTGGGTCATAGACACCACCGATTTGAACGTCCACCAGCTGAAGTCGCTGATCACCAAGGTTTATGACCCAAAAAAGGCATCCAGCATGACGGTGTCCGTGGTGTCGTTCGGCTTCAAGCGCGGGTTGCCGAGGGCGGCGGACTACGTCTTTGACAGCCGTTTTTTGCCGAATCCCTATTTTGTAGATGAACTCCGGGCGTGCAGCGGGAAATGCCGTGAGGTCAGGGAATTCCTGGAGTCGGGGCCGGAGTGGGGTGCATTCCTGAGTCGGATTGAGGAGCTGCTGAAACTGACCATCCCCAGGCATGAGGAGGAGGGGCGGCCGGTGTTGACGGTGGCGGTGGGCTGCACGGGCGGAAGGCACCGTTCCGTGGCTGTCGTTGAGGCTTTGGCCCGCAGGTTGAAGCATATCGGTCTTCCGGTGCGTTTGACGCACAGGGACATTGACCGGGAAGCGTGAGGTTGAAGTGGTGAAAGACAAGACGGCAAGGAAAACTCCGGACGATCCTGATTCCGCGGATAAACCGGCGGCAAAAAAGGCCGTGACGAAAAAGACGCCCGCTGCCAAGGCAGTGACGGCAAAGAAGAAATCCGCTGTGAAAAAGAAAGCAGCTACGGAAAAGAAGCCTGCCGCGACCGGCAAAAAGCCCGGGGCGAAAAAGAAGGTAAAGACGAAGACGACGGCGACTGCGAAAAAGAAGACCGTTGTAAAAAAGAAAGCAGCTACGGAAAAGAAATCCGATAAATCTGAGGCTGTACGGCCCGCAAAAGCGAAATCCGAAAAAACAAAACCGGAAAAAAAGAAAAAGAGCGAAAAGAAACAGCTCGAAAAGGAAAAAGCTCCAAAGGAAGAGGCCGAAAAAGAAAAGCTCGAAAAAGAAAAGCTCAAGGCAAAGAAACCTGCGCGCAAGAAGGTGTTTAAACCCACCTGGCGGACCATTGACGACCCCCGGGTAAAATCCGATTTCGAGGAGGCCGAGGGCGACATGGAGGATGCCAGGGAGTTGGCGACGCGTTCAGGAGGCGCGGTGATGAGCGCCTGGCATGCCGGACAGGCGGCCGAGAAGTTCCTGCGCACCCTGGCCGCGGCAGCGGATATCGAAGTCTCAGTGATGTGGGACATAAGACGCGTATTCGAGGCGGTCAGGGGACTGGCGGACGCGTCGGAAATGGCTGAAGTAGTCGACGTGATTGCAGGCTCGGGTGAATCGGGGGCGGCGCCTCCGTGCGCCAACCATCACCACCGCGCGATTGCGGCCGCGTCACGGATTCGCAGGGCCGCTTTGCGGCTGCTGGGAGGGAAGGTTGAGGGTGAGGACGAGCCGATACCAGAGCCGGTAAGCGGGGGCCGGTCCAGGTCCGGGCCGCATGATGATTCAAATAGACAGGGGCGTCCGCATCGAGGTAGGGGAGGGCCGCCCCGTTCCGGACGATCAGAGAGGGACCGGCGGACCTCTTTCGTGAAGACGTTTCTGATATGCCACAACTGCGGTGTGCGCATTCCCAGGACACGCCAGACGGCGCGCGGGCGGGTTCCTTGTCCACTGTGCGGCCGTCCGATGAGGACCGTCAGGTAGTGTTTGCGATGGGTGGGTGATGGAATCGGAACTCAAAGGGCGCGACTTCATCGAAACGGCGGACTGGAACGACGCGGAGCTGGAGCGGGCGTTGGCGCTGGCCGCGGACCTCAAGGTGAAATTCAGGAATGGAGTCCCTCATCGGCTGCTTCCGGACAAGACGATATTTCTGTTCTTTTTCGACAAATCCACGCGCACTCGCAACTCGTTCGAGGCCGGAATCACGCAGCTCGGAGGTCACGCGCACTTCATAGCGGCCGAGACATCCCAGGCCGCTCACGGCGAAAGCCCGAAAGACATGGGCATCATACTGGCGTCATACGGCCACGCCATCGCCATCAGGCACGACCTGGTTCCGGGTGAGGGCAACGCCTACATGCGGGAAGTGGCTCGGTGGGCCGAGGTCCCTGTCATGAACATGCAGTGCGACATCGACCATCCATTCCAGACCCTGGCGGACCTGATGACCATCCGCGAAAATTTCGGCAATGACCTGAAGGGCAAGAAGATAGCCGTGTCCTGGGCCTACGCGCCTTCCTACGCGAAACCCATGAGCGTGCCGCAGGGGCTGATAACGTTGATGACGCGCTTTGGGATGCATGTCACCCTGGCTCATCCCCCCGAATTCAGCCTGATGGAGGGCCCTCTGAAGGCGGCCGCAGAGAACGCTCGGCGGTCCGGGGGGACCTTTGAGGTGGTGGATTCGATGGACCGGGCCATTGAAGGCGCGCACGTCGTTTATCCGAAGTCCTGGGGCATAGAGAGTCTGTTCGGCAAGCCGGAAGAGGCCCTGGCGGTCGCCGCCGGGTATCGCGACTGGATCTGCGACGAGCGGCGCATGTCCATGGCCGACAAGGATGCGATATACATGCACTGTCTACCGGCGGATCGCGGCCACGAGGTCACCGACGCGGTCATAGACGGTCCGAGGTCCCGCGTCTATCAGGAGGCCGAGAACCGACTGCACACCTGCAAGGCCGTCATGGCGTTGACGATGTAGTCAGAAACAACTGTTGAAGACCATCCAGGCGTTGCCCTTGTCGGGGTCCTGTCTCAGTTTGCACGGCGTGGGCGAATCGGACTTGCTGTTTTTCACGAAAATGGTCAGGGATCTGCCATCCTCGCGTCGATCCATGACGGTGAACTCGAAAGAGGACTTGTCGGTCAGCAGGTAGGCCGCCTTCCTTCGAATGGCCGGGAACTTGATCGTGCGCCAGTTGTTCATGGCAGCCGGGCTGTCCGCCTCATCGGTGTGAAGCAGGGGATAGAAGCCCTCCCATCCCGCCTCCTCGTCGGCGTTGATGGCGGCCTTCAGAACGTCCTGGATCACCTTTTCAGGGGTGCCGGGGGCGGGTCGCGTTATATCGTCTCCAATGCCCAGCTTGGTCTTTACTTTTTGACACCCGGCCGTGGAAGCCGCCAGGACAAGCAGGATCAACATGGCCGCATGAGTCAGACGCATGGTCATTCCTCCGGTTTCATCGAAGGGAAATGTAGCATTGGTGAATGATACAGTCCACCGCCGGTATTCAGGTGTGTAATTTCGGAGGTGATGGGACGCGGGCAGGCCCGCTGTGGTCTTAGCCGTGAAGCTTGTCGAACTTGGCCTGCAGTTCTTCCTTGGTTTCCTTGTTGTCGGGGTCCGGCACGATACATTCGACCGGGCAGACAGGCACGCACTTCGGCTCATCCGCGATGCCGACGCACTCGGTACACTTGGCGGGGTCGATCACATAGATGGGGTCGCCTTCGGAAATGGCCTCGTTCACGTCGCATTCCTCGACGCAGACGTCGCAAGCGGTGCAATCTTCGGTAATGTGTAGAGCCATGATTCAACTCCTGATGCTTTGTGCCATGCCGGCGGGCCACCCGGCCGTTGCCGACTTCCGAGGTGGAAGTTTGATCAAATGCCCCCTGCCTGTCAAGGACAATCAACTTATCGCTATAATTTACGGTGTCATGAACCGCAGTTTCCTGATTGGCGGTATCGGGCTATCATGATGCCGTGATGAATGACTTCGAACCGGACGCGGTGGAAGACGGACTCTGGGTGGGAAGGGCGCCGAGGACCCCCGAGGACTTTGCCTTCCTGAGCGACATCGGCGTCACGGATGTGTTGACCCTTCAGACCGAGGACGAGGCCCGACTCTGCGGGATACGGCCGTCGATAGGTTTTCGGCTGGCCGGGGCGCATGGAATGGCGCTTCACAGGATCCCCATGAGGGATTTTTCCAGGCGGGAGCTGACGGACAGACTGGCTGAAGCAGCGGTCCTGGTGAAAAAGCTGAGGGACAAGAGGAGGCACGTGTACGTGCATTGCGCCATCGGTATCAACCGGTCGCCGACCGTTGTGGCCGCGTACCTGGCGCTTTCCCGGGGGCTGGATGCGGGTGAGGCGTGCCGGGTGGTGAAGACGGCCCATCTTTCGCACCCGGATCAGGAGGCGGTAAGGGAGGCGCTGAAGGGCCTGGACCGCTAGGCGCGGGCCGGGTATCCTTTGGCGTGAATCCCGGCATGATTGCTTCAGGAGGCGAAGATGCAGGACCCTTTCGATGAAAACAACAACACCACCGAGAGACCCAAAGGCGCTGAGGGCGTCATTTTCGATATCGCCAGAAAGGCGGTGGCAGGATCCGTGCGATCCCTGTTGTCCTCGGAGGAGGGGCTGCGGGCGTTGATCGGGGCCATGGTGCCCAAGGAGATCGGCCAGACGATTGTTCGTGAACTGTCCACGCAGTTTGCCGCATTGCGCACCGAAATCGTCAGGGCTCTGGTCGCCGAACTCAGCGCGTATCTGGGCGGGCTTGATCCCGCGACGGAAATACAGAGGATCCTCTCGGGTCTTGAGTTCGACATCAGCGTAAAGGTCGGGATCAACCAGAAAACGGGGAAAACCCCTGAAAAGAAACCTGCCGTAAAAAAGAAGAAAACCGCAAAAAGGCGATAGCCGGCGCCGCATTGACGGCCTTGCGCCGGACCACCTGAAACCCAATGGTATAATACTGCTCCCTATTTTGGGGCTCCAGCCTGACGGAGGCGTGACGGATGCAGATCAAGTTCTTCAGGAAGGTCTTTGGGACCAAGAACGAGCGGATATTGAAGGGGATGCAGCCCATCGTGGCGGCCGTCGCCGACCTGGAGCCGCGGATGCAGGCCTTGAGCCTGGAGGAACTGCGCGAACTCACCCCGCGGTTCCGCAAGCGCCTGGTTGACGGCGAGACCCTGGACGACATCCTGCCCGAGGCCTTCGCCGCCGTGCGCGAGGCGTCGGTGCGGACCACCGGGATGCGTCACTACGATGTCCAGATTCAAGGCGGCATTGGGTTGCACCGGGGCATGATCTCTGAAATGAAGACCGGTGAGGGCAAGACCCTGGTCGCCACCCTGGCCCTGTATCTCAATGCCCTGGAACCGGACCCCAAGGACCCCTCCAGGGGCATGGGAGCCCACCTTGTGACCGTCAACGACTACCTTGCCCAGCGCGATGCAGAGTGGATGGGACCGATCTACAACACGCTTGGAATGGAGGTGGGCGTCATCGTCCACGGACTCAGCGATCAGCAACGACAAGATGCCTACGGGCGCGACATCACTTACGGCACGAACAACGAATTCGGATTTGATTATCTGCGCGACAACATGAAGTTTTCGCTGGAGGACATGGCCCATCGGCACTACGACTTCGGGACCAACAAGGAAGGCCAGCAGAAGGTGTTCCACTACGCGATCGTGGACGAGGTGGACTCGATCCTGATCGACGAGGCGCGGACCCCCCTGATCATCAGCGGGCCGACGGAAGAGACCACGGATGTCTATTACAAGGTGAACGGCATAGTGCCCGTCCTGAGGAAGGACGAGGACTACCTGGTGGACGAGAAGGCCCATTCAGTCACGCTGACCGAATCGGGGGTGGACAAGGTTGAAAAACGCCTGTCCGTGCGAAACCTCTATGACGGCGAAAACGTGGAGCTGGTCCACCATGTCTACCAGGCCCTGAAGGCGCACACCCTGTTCAAGCGGGACGTGAACTATGTGATCGAGGATGGAAAGATCGTCATCGTGGATGAGTTCACCGGGCGAAAGATGCCGGGCAGGCGCTGGAGCGATGGGCTTCATCAGGCGGTGGAGGCCAAGGAGGGCCTGAAAATCCTGGAGGAAAACCAGACCCTGGCGACCATCACGTTCCAGAACTACTTTCGCATGTATCAGAAGCTGGCCGGCATGACCGGTACGGCCGACACCGAGGCCGAGGAGTTCGCGCGGACCTACGACCTGGACGTGCTGGTGGTGCCGACCAACAAACCCTTGATAAGGGACGACGCCGAGGACGTGGTGTACAAGACCGATCGCGCCAAGTTCATGGCGGTGCTGGAGGACATCAAGGACTGCTACTCACGCGGTCAGCCGGTTCTGGTAGGCACTACCAGCGTCGAGAAATCCGAGCTGGTCAGCAGGTTGTTGAAAAGAGAAAAGATCCCCCACCATGTCCTGAACGCGAAAAACCATGACCTGGAGGCGCAGATCATCACCCAGGCCGGTCGCAAGGGAGCCGTCACGATTTCCACCAACATGGCCGGCCGAGGTACGGACATCATCCTGGGTGGCAACCCAGAGGGACTGGCGGCGGCGNAACGGAAGGCAGTGAAAAATACGAGGCCCTGCTCGAGCAGTTCCGGAAGACCTGCGCAAAAGAGAGGGAGGCGGTCCTGGCGGCCGGTGGTTTGCGCGTGATCGGTACCGAAAGGCATGAGTCCCGGCGCGTGGACAATCAGTTGCGCGGGCGTTCCGGTCGTCAGGGCGATCCGGGGGCATCCAGGTTCTTTCTGTCCCTGGATGACGACCTGATGAGGATATTCGGCGGCGACACCATCAAGAACATCATGGAAAAGCTGTCGGTCCCCGACGATGAACCCATCGTGCACAAATGGGTCACCAAGGCAATCGAGACCGCCCAAAAGCGGGTCGAAAGCCGGAACTTCGAGATTCGCAAGAACCTGCTGGAATACGACAACGTGATGAACCAGCAGCGCCAGACCATTTACGGGCTGCGGCACCGGGTTCTGGAGGGCAGCGAGATCCATGAGATGGTGCTGAACGCGGTCGAGCAGGTTGCCTACATGATCCTGGATAGGTACTGCCCCGAGGGAACCAATCCCGAAGAGTGGGACTGGGAGGGCCTGGGCAAGGAGATCAGGAGTTCCCTGCGCGTCAAGCTGGACATGGATTCCATTGCCGCGGAAGCCGAAGGCAGTGATGTGCGTCTGGTAAAGGCGTTGCAGGATGCCTACGAAGCCAAGGAAAAGGGTATCAATGAGCGTCTGTTGGAAATGAGGCTGCCGCGCCCCGCGGACGAGGACATGGAGGGCTTTGATCAGGAGGCATGGGAGGCCGACCGCGCCAGGGTGATGGAAGGAGTGGTGCAGAGCTGGCGCGCCTATGAGGCCGAGCGTTACCTGCGGGCAATAGATTCCCTGTGGAAGAACCATCTGTACGCCATGGACCACCTAAAGGAGGGGGTCTACCTGGAGGCATACGCCCAGAAGGACCCGAAGATCATCTACAAGAAAGAGGGCTATGAGCTGTTCAAGAACCTCCTGGACCTGATCAACGAATCCGTGGTTCAGACCCTGTTCCGGGTGGAGGTCCAGGGCGACCTGGACATGGAACGGGTCCACAACCTGCGCAGGCAGGTGGCCATGCATTATGGGCGCGGAACCATGCCGGAGGCCTCCGGAGCCCCGGGGGGACAGGGGGCGGATGAGTCGGGGGCCGGAGGCGACGAGCCCCAGACACAGGTGGTGCGGACCGGAGCCAAGGTGGGCAGGAACGACCCTTGTCCCTGTGGAAGCGGCAAGAAGTACAAGAAGTGCTGTCTTCCCAAACAGCAGGCGGCCGGGGGGTAGGGGACAAGGATTTCGGTTGTCAAACCTATTGATTTCGGATATATACAGGCGCCGCTCGGAGGCACTGCATCCAGATTGGAGACGCCATGTATGAGACATCGGATATTCGCAAGGGGCTCAAGGTCAAGATAAACGGCGATCCATGGACCGTTGTCAGTTTTCAGTTCGTCAAGCCCGGCAAGGGCAACGCCTTTACCAGAACCAGACTCAAGAATCTCAAGACCGGACAGGTGGTGGAAAAGACCTACAAGACCGGCGAGAAGCTGGAAGAGGCCAACTTCGAGGAAAAATACACCACGTTTCTGTATTCGGATGGCGAAAACTTCTGTTTCATGGACAAAAACAACTATGAGCAGATGATGGTGCCGAACGAAATCGTCGGTGACAACGCCAAATACCTGATGGACAACATGGAAGTCACTGTCCTCTTTTACGAGGGCGCCCCGATGAGCCTCGAACTGCCCACCTTCATCGAGGCCGAGATTATCCACTCGGAACCTGGGATCAAGGGCGACACGGCCACCGGCGTGACCAAGCCGGCCACTCTTTCCACGGGCGCTGAGGTCAGTGTCCCCCTGTTCATCAATCAGGGGGACTGGATCAAGGTGGACACCCGCGACGGCTCCTATGTGGAAAGGGTGCGGAAATAGAGCAGCCCATCCGAATGAACGATTTCATTCGTTTTCATGAAAACGACTCCTTCCTGAAGCGGTCCGTTGAGGCCCGGTCACGGCTGCTGCTTCTGCTGAGGGATTTTTTTGGAGACAGGGGATTTCTGGAGGTCGAGACTCCCATCGTATGTTCGTCGCCGGGAGTCGAGGTACACCTGGCCGCGCTCGAGACTAGGGTGGCTCGGCGGACCATGTACCTGACCACCAGCCCGGAATTCCACATGAAGCGCCTGGTGGCGGTTGGATTCGAGCGCATTTTTCAGGTCACCAGGGCCTTCAGGGACGGCGAACGGGGGGACCTGCACAATCCCGAGTTCACAATGGTCGAGTGGTATCGCAAGGGCGAGGACCATCTGGCCATAATGGAGGACTGCGAGGAACTGATCGCCCATCTGTCGCGCGGGCTTTCCGGCGGGACCATGGCGCCTGCCCGCGATGGTA
>JAADHL010000294.1 GCA_013151875.1 Deltaproteobacteria bacterium | reverse complement strand
ATGGGTTCCCGTCCGGATTACCTTCTGGGTTCCCGTCTGGATTTCTTGGGGATCCTACAACGCCAAACGCTCGGCCAGGAGCTCGGCCACGTCCTTGGTTTTGACCTCGTCCTCCCAGCCCAGTTCGTTTACGCCGTCGCGCAGCATCACCAGGCAGAAGGGGCAGGCGCTGGCGACCATGTCCGGGTCCACCTCCTTCAACTGTTTCAGGCGCGCCTGGTTCATGCGCTCTCCCTCGCCTTCCTCGCGGAACATCAAACCGCCGCCCGCGCCGCAGCACATGCCGTTGACCCGGCTGCGTTCTATCTCGCGGGGCTCGATGCCCAGGGTGCGCAGAATATCACGAGGCGCATCATAGATGTCATTGTACCGTCCCAAATAACACGAATCGTGGAAGGTGACCCTTTCCTCGACCTCGCCCGCGGGCACGTCCAGTTTGCCGTCCTTGATGAGCTGCATCAGGAAGGTGGTGTGGTGGATCACCTCGTAATCGCCGTCGAACTGGGGATATTCGTTCTTCAGGGCGTTGAAGCAGTGGGGGCACGCGGTCAGGACCTTCTTTACCCCATAGGAATTGAACGTCTCGATGTTGGTCTGGGCCTGGATCTGGAAAAGGTACTCGTTTCCCAGCCGCCTTGATGGGTCGCCGCAGCACTGTTCCTCCGCGCCCAGGATCGCGAAATCAACCCCCGCCTTCTGGAGCAGCTTGATAACCGCCTTCGCCACCTTCTGATTGCGGTCGTCATAGGCCGCGAAGCACCCCAGGAACAGCAGGTACTCGGCCCCGCCCTCTTTTTCGGAGATCAGGGGCACGCCCAGTTCCTTGCACCACTCGCCGCGCTCGCCGGACGCCAGGCCCCAGGGATTGGACTTGTTCTCGAAGTTCTTCATGGCGGTATTGACCTCGGGATTGGCCTTCCCCTCCATGAGCATCAGATAGCGCCGCATATCCACTATCTTGTCCACGTGGTTGATCATCACGGGGCAGTTCTCCTCGCACGAACGGCAGGTCGTGCAGGACCAGACGACCTCCTCGCCCACGTCGTCGATCAGGGTGGGGGCCCCATCCTCTGGCTCCTTATTGCCCAGCAATTCGTCCTCGTGTCTTTTCACGTGATCGCGCACGTCGTTTATCAGCTTCTTGGGGCTCAAGGGTTTTCCCGACTGGAAGGCGGGACAATTCACGGTGCAGCGCCCGCACTCGGTGCAGGTGTAGCCGTCCACTATCTGCTTCCAGGTCAGTTCAGCGGCGCTGTTGACCCCAAAGCTCTCCTGCTCCTCGATGTCCAGGATGGGCTTGATCGCGCCCCGGGCCTCCAATTTGCTGAAAAACACGTTCGGGATGGCGGTGATCACGTGGAAGTGCTTGGAGCGCGGCAGCTCGTTCAGGAACAGCAGCAGGATGACGATGTGGGTCCAGAAACAAACGACGCTGATGCCCTTCAGCGCGCCCACGGGCAGCCCGGCCAGCCATCCGGCCACCATGGAGCCTATCGGGGAATGAGCCGATTCAATCATGACCTCTGGGTTCACGTTCGCGGCAAAGCGGCCAGCGTCATAAAGAAAATCCGTTATCATGAGGCCGCCGATGAAGCCCAGGATCATCAGGGCCGACCCCGAAAAGGTCAGACGCTCGGGCCTGAGCACCAGACGCCTGAAAAAGGCATAGACGACCATCAGCAGGACCACGATCTCAGTCCAGTCCTTGAGCCACGAATAGAGGTGGTCCAGCGACGGCCAGAACCAGAACAGGGCCCAGGTGCCCTCCCACACGCCTCCGTCGTAGGCCCGTCCCATCAGCGACATGCTGCGGACCAACAGGACCAGGAAGCCCCAGAAGATGAACGCGTGCATTATGCCCGCCGGGTTTTCCTTGAACATCTTCTTCTGGCCGAAGGCGTACCTGAGCACCGTCTCGATGCGGTCAGGCACTCGGTCCCAGCGGACCTCGGGTTTAGCCTTCAGCAGGACTTTGAATTTGACGCGGATGACCTTTACAAAGAAGTACATGGCCGCCGCGATAAGCAGAGTCATGATGACCGCGTCGATCAGGTTCTCCAGCATCTGGACCTCCTCGATGAAATCGCCCGGGGAAAATCAGCCCCCGTTTTTACTTTTTAGTCAGCGCGGCTGCAAACACTTTTTCCATGTTTCGGGTGATTCCGACCTCTCGGTTGGTCAAAGGCAGGCCGTCGGGAACGCGACCGGGCACGAAAAGACCCGTATCGATGAACACGTCCCTGAGGCCGTCAAGGTACTCCCCAACGTCGCTCTTGAGGACCATCAGCCCCCCAGGGGCCAGCGCGCGACCCAGAGCCCGCGCCATTACCGGACCGTGTCGCCGGCGGGCATGCTTTTTTTTCCACCATGGATCCGGAAAAAGGAGGTAGGCCTGTCCAGCGCTTTCAGGTTCGATCAGCAACGGAACGGCCGCCCTCGCGTCGCCCCACACAACCCTCAGATTGCCGCAGCCCGCCCTGCCGGCCCTCGTCAGCGTGGTCAGGCAGAACGCCAGACGCGATTCGAACCCCACGCAAAAACTGTCTTTGTCGGCCAGGGCCTTTGCCACCAGAAAAGCCCCTTTGCCGGGCCCCACTTCCAGCACCAGATCGCGGCCTTGAATTTCCGCCCTGAAGGCATCGACGTGCGCTGGTTCAGCAGGATTGACGAGTCCGGGAACAGACCCTAGGTCACTAGGCACCTTTTGTCGGGCCATCCTGGCGGAGCCCCCAATGAGGTCATCCGGCTCAACGTCATCGAAGGTCCTGAATGTCTTGTCAGTCATTCCTAAATGCCCTGTCGCGATCAGCTCTCCGAGATCCTCCTCGCGGCTTCCAGCCGACCGGATTGTCGCCTATACTGTTCGCCGTGAAAAGGACTGTTGCCACATGACGGCGGACCTCGTAAGCGCCACGCCGACCGGGCCGACACCCGGAATGCGTGTACGGGCGCTCAGGGAAGTCAAAAATGTTCGATCGAAAAGAAACACTTTTTTTGAAAAAATTTTCCGCAGCCTCTAAAGTTTCCGCGGTGGACTGCCGATATGGCCAAAGGCGGTTTATAATCATCTTTCGGCCGGGCTACAGCGAAACAGAGGAAAGCCTGTGAACGAGGATCAGACAACCAGAGTCACCAGCGTGCAGAGCGTGCTGGACGGCGCGCCTACCGGCAACGAGTGCCTTGTGGTCATCTACGGCGCCAACATAGGCAGGAAATACGAACTGTTCGAGGATGTCGTATCCATCGGACGCGACCCGGACAACACCATCGTGCTGGAATCGGACTCGGTTTCCCGGCGCCACGCCCGGATCGAAAAACTGATGGATGCACGGTTCATCATCGACATGGACAGCACCAACGGGACCTATCTCAGCGACACGCCGGTAAAACCCAGGGCCAAACTGGCCAGTGGGGCGTTCATCAAGATCGGGGACACCATCTTCAAATATCTGGCCGGGGACCATATCGAGACGGCCTACTTCGAGGAAATCTATCGGATGATGGTCGTCGACGGCCTGACCCAGATCGCCAATAAACGCGCCCTGGACGACTTCCTGGACAAGGAAATGGCCCGCTCCCGCCGTTACAAGCGGCCCCTGTCGGCATTGATGATGGATATCGACCACTTCAAGCAGGTCAATGACGTCCACGGCCACCTCACCGGCGACGTGGTGCTGAAAGAAATGGCCGCCGTGATCATGAAGCGAATCCGTCGCGAGGAGATGTTCGCCCGATACGGCGGCGAGGAATTCGTCATCGTGCTGCCGGAAACGGACCGGTTGGGCGGGATTGAATTCGCCGAAGATATAAGGCGCATGGTGGAAGAGATGACGGTATCCTTCGAGGAGCAGTCGATAAGGATATCGATCAGCGTCGGCGTGGCCGAGTTCGACCATGCCCGCCACAGGTCATGGGAAGACCTGATCAAGGCGGCCGACAAGAACCTTTATGTCGCAAAGCGCGAAGGCAGGAACTGTGTCCGTGGATGACAGACAGAGCAGCGGCTTTCCGGGATTCCCGACGACGGCCTCCGCCGGCGAACAACGCGTCAGCGGCTTCTTCGATGCCCTGAAGACCAAGCGCAAGCTCGAAGAGGAGGCGCGCAACCCCATATCGCGCGGCGATGCCCTGGTCCAGGCCAGACTGAAGGAGATAAGCGCCTACGTGGACGTCTTCCTGAAGGAGGAAGCTCTCAGGCGCCCTCGTTTTTCCCTTTTGGAGGTCCAGGCCGACCCGAAGGCCGCTACCCGCGTATCCGTGGAATTCAGGGACGCCGTCCAGTTCTACGAGGGGCTTGCGCTCAGTCTCAGCAGCGGCGGAATATTCATAAAAACCGAATCCCTGTTGCCGATCGACTCGCTGCTGGACATGGAAATCAAGCTCAGGACGGAGGGGATCGTCATACGTGTCATGGGCAAGGTTATCTGGGTCAATCCACGTGAGGCCCAGGGCCGGCCGGCCGGTCTGGGAGTCAAATTCCCCAAGCTGTCATCCATCCAGCGGCAGATAATCACGGACTTCATGAACGGCGAAATTGAAATCGTGGCGCTGGGGCATCTGTCCGAGTAACCATTCCCATTGGAAATATGCGGGCTAGAAACGGGCGCGGGCCAGGATTCTGAACCCGAGCTGGTCGGCACGCTGGAATTCGCGGCGTTCCCCACCAGAGTCGATCACCAGACGGGTCATATTCTCGTCATGAACATACTGGATGTTGCCGATAAGGCTCATGAATTCCGACAGATCCCATTGAAGGCCCACGCGCACCTGATAGACCCAACTGTGCCAGTCCTGCCAGACCACGTCGAAGCCGGCGGGCAACCTGTCTCGCCTGGTCTGGTCGCGAATGACCTGCGCGGCCACCAGGTTTCCGTTGTCGTCCACGGTCCTGAAGGCCGCGGGGAGCTGGATGCCCACCGTCAGAAAAGGCATCAGGTGGAGTTTCTCGAAGTAATAGTCGAAGGTGCCCGCAAAGAACACCTCCGGCGTGTTTTTCACGTTGTCGTCCGGCAACGCCACGAAAGGGGTCAGGCTGGGGACGTTTTGTAGAATGAACTCTATGTTCCTGACCAGGCCCACGAACTGGAAACGCAGAAAGTCGTATTTAAGCTTTAGTTGAAGGGCCCCGGCCCAGGCGGGCTGCATGACGGTGGTCGCGAACTGATTGGCGCTGGCGAGTCGCTGCCACAGGTACGTCCCTTCCAGGGAGACGCTGGCGGACAGTTTGCCGGGCTTGTAGTCCTCGTGCCACCAATCAACTACGTTCACGTTGGGGTCGTTGCGATACAGCATGTAGTCGATTGACGTCTGGATGGGCATGCCCTTGTGATAGGTAAGCCGCCCGGAAAGCCCGATGGAGTGCACCTTGGCCCCGATGAGCCCGTTCACGTTGAAGGTGCCCTGCTGGAAATAGCCCACGCCCAGGTCTATCGCGAAGGCGTCGTACAGGTCCAGCCCCAGGCCGCCCAGGCCACCATAGTTCATCTCGTTGACGGTGATCTCCTCGGCGTCCGCATCGCCTAGCTGCACCACCTGGCTCACCTTGGCGGTCTTGAGGCCGGCGTAGACGTACCCCTGTATATCGGGCGTCAGCATGCCGCGGGCCTCCACCTTGAAACCCGGCGCCGGTCCTGACCTGCGGGTGCTGAAGATGTTCCCACCGCCCCACGAGATGTCCCACAGATACCCCAGACGAAAGCGCTCCGTGTCGAACGGAAAGAACGTCACGGACAGATTATTGCGATCCGGGTCTATTGCCTTCCATGTCCAGGAAAGCCTGAGGAAACTGCCGTCGTCCATCAGAAAACGCTTGACGTCGAAGCTCTCGTCCGCGTAGAGGGCCCCCAGGTCCAGCTTGACCACCAGACCGGCCTCGGTCACGACCCCTTTCAGGAACCCGTCCATCTTTTTGTACAGGGCGATGTGCGTAAGGTTCTCGCGGCCGCTGGTCTTGGTGTTCAGATTGTCCATGAACAGCTCGTAGCCGGGGCGGTCGCCGATGCCGGGCATGGGGCTGTCGGGCACCACCTCGCCCGCGTTCTGGTTGACGTCGTCGTCGCCGAATACCCAGGTAAGCCGGGTGTCCATGAAGTCGCCCGCGAATGCCGGGATCGGCGCCATCAACATCAACGCGACCAGAACAATTTTCATATCAGTTCGGTTCATCCTCAGCTCCAGTCCTCGGGAAAATGCAGGTATCCACGATGGGGGGCGGCTCACCGGCCACCACCAGGTCGTCCGGGCAGCGGGGCTCCAATATCCACGCGGGCCTCAAAAAGCTCATGTTGCGCAGGGTCCCAGTGATACTGGAGATCCGCGAGGGATGTCCGGCGCCCAACGGTTCAAAGGCCGGTATGGTTTCGCGCGTGACCACCCACAACTTGACTTCCCCTCCCGCCGGTCCCACCGCGACCGCCCACTGTCCATACTGACCGTACTGGTTCAACTCGGTGCAGAAGGGGTCCTTTTCACAGGCGTCGCGACACTGGCACTCCGGTGGACAGGTATTGGTTTCATAGTCCTCGAAGTCCACGTCGCCGTCGCCGTTCATGTCGCAGTTCACCGTAAAATCAGAAATACGCACGTCCCTGACGCGCACCAGCGCGGCCTCGTACTTTTCCATGGTCGAGTTGCTCTTCAATTCAGCCGCCGTCAGTTCCCTGGGTTCCGGCAGCGGGCAGGCGCCCTTGGACTCGAACCAGGGGTTCAGCTCCCATGACGGGAAGTTCATCTCGGTGAAGCCGTAGAACTCTCCTATGGTCCCGGACAGCGAAAACAACCGGTCGCACACCCGCACGCCGGCTGGGGTGTTGAAGTTAAACACGAACATGTGGTTGTAACCGCCGTCGTCCGCGAAGTCGGTCACGTACATCCCGTCGCGGCTGACCCTGGTCACCACCAGATCGCCGTGATCGACCGTGACAACTTCACCCTGATAAGAAGACGCCTTGGACTTGCCCTGACTCTCGGCCAGAGTCGGGTTCCTGAAATGTATCGGCCGACTGACACCGGACGCCATGGAACCGCCGGTCTCGGAATCATCCAGGGCGTCCACGCACCCAGGGTCCGCGGGACTGTCGATAAGCCCGTCGCCGTCATTGTCGAAGCCGTCCGAGCAGGCCGGCACGGTTCCGGTCACGTGCGGCGCATAACCAAGGTCCTCGACCCAGATGAACGTGGAGCCGAAGGCATTCGTCAGTTGAACGTCCACGCCGCGCGCCACGCCGCCGATCACACGCACCAGATTACCCACCGTCAGGGTCGTGGCGGATGAAAGCATGGCCTTCCCGGGTCTGGACGACACGCTCAACCACCCATCGAACGAGGACAACGCGGAACCGCTTCCGGAGGCGGACCTGACCTCGATGTCCATGGTGAATGGGCCGGCGTTCGCCTTGATGTCGAGTGGGTTCTCAGAGGTTCCCGTGTCGCCCTCTGTAATGGTTATCGCAATGGAGGTGGCTTTACTGGACCAGTCAATGTCCCTGTTCTGGGCGCAGGAAGCCATGGCGCCCATCAGAAAAACGCAAATGGTCGTTATCGCCTGTTTCATCATGGCGGTATCACCCGTATCCGCCCGTCCTCGATCGCCCCGTTTTCATCGTTGATGCAAGAGGTGAATTCGCACTGAGCCATGGCCCGCGTCTTCTGGTCACAACGGCATTTCGACAGAGGCATCGAGGGGTCCTGGGCGGGGCAATCCCGCGAAAAGAGGCCCCAGACATCATCGATGCAGGCGGCCAGGATGCATGTTCCGCCTGCCGGTGGGCACTCCATGGCGCCGTCACAGGTCCCGGCCTGGCCGTTCCATTCCGACCTTTCGGGGCATCCGCAGACGTACTTTGCGTTGCCGCAATCCGAATCCCTCGTGCACACGGTGGCAGAGGAGGTCCTGCACGGCTCGCCCTGCCTCATGGAGTCCATCAGCGCATCCCGCTGTGGGATCCCGGTGTCTATCTGGGTCGTGTTCCGCTTGAGCACGTTGAACCCGCTGCCGCCCCCGGCGATGTAGTTGTTGGCCGCGAGCTGATACTGACCGTCCAGGGAGATCGGCTCACCGAGGATCTCTATGGCCAGCGCGCATCCTTCCGCGTCCTCGGACACCTTGATCTGCTCGCGTTCCTGCCACTCGACCGGCCTCACCGATAGGTCGCACCTGCCGCATTGCAGCACGACCCTGGCCCCTGAGATCTGCGCCTGGCTCTTGCAACCCCTGCTGGCCGTCCTGCGCGCGACGAAGTCGAACAGTTCGACCACCTCGCTGCCGGACAGGTACATGGTCGTGATGGTGTTCTCGAAGGGAAAGACATTGTACATGTCGTCCACCGTGACCGGACCGGGGTTGATGTCGGTGCGGATCCCCAGGGTGTTGGTCAGGGCGAAGTCCGTCTCCACGCCCTTGCGCTTCCGCATGGAATCCGCCACCAGGTTCCCCAGTTGGGAATCACCTCCCTGCGTCCCGAACCTCCTGACCTTGATGGGCGCGTATCCGAGCACGCGGTCCAGTTGCATGACCTGGTTCATGTTGTCCACGTACGGCTCCAGCATCTCCTTGACCAGGTCGTCCTGAGGCACGGTGGCGTCCACGGGTATGGCCTTGTACTTGAATGATTTGACCTCCCAATCGCCGTCATCGGCCTGCGCGAATACCACGTCCAGGCGGCCCACGTATTTGGCGAAGGCGCCGGAGTGCGCCAGAACGACCTCGCGCGGCTGGCAGTCGTGGTTCGCGACAAAACGTTCGCGCCACACATCGTTCATCTGCTGAATCTGGCAGTCGCGTATCGTGGATTTGGGCGGGCTCAGCACGATGTGGTGATGCCCTCCCAGCACAATATCAATGCCGGTGGTGTTCTTGATCAATTCCTCGTCGCCGGTCAATCCGAGGTGAGATGCCACGACAATCACATCGACCATCGGCTTGATGAAATCGATGAGAAACTGGGTCGTCTCGGCCGCGTCCATGGCCGTTATGCCCAATTTGTTTCCCGCGCCGATCAGGGTGCTCATGGAGCTGGTGTTGCCCAGCCCTATGACGCCTATTCTCAGCCCCTTCAGGTTGAATATCTCGTAGTCGTTCAACAGGTCGGCAAGGGGCGGCGGCGGGGAGGTGAACTTGTAGTTAGCGGCCAGGACCGGGAAATCGGCGTAACGGGCGATCTTGTCGGCCACGTTGGGTTCGCCCTGGTCGAACTCGTGGTTGCCTATGACCATCACGTCCAGGCCCATCATGGACAGGGCTTTGAATTCCGCCTCGCCGCGAAACACGTTGTATATGGGCGCGCCCTGGGAAACATCCCCAGTATCGACGTACAGCGACCTGTCGGCGTTTTGCCTCTCGCGCCTGATGATGTACGCCATCCGCGCCGCGCCTCCAAAGGGGGCGTTCTCGTCCTTGAGTCCAAGGTTGCGATCCGTCAGCGGCACCGCCAGCTTGTACGGCAGAAGTCTCGAATGAATGTCGGTTGTGTGCAGAAAGGTCACCCGCACATCCAGCCCGTTCAGATCGGGCTGATTGGAAACGATGTTGCAGGCCGCCGTGGCGGTCATCAGGGCAACAGATACCAGTAACTTCGCGGCCTTCACGTTGAACACCGGAATTCAGAACGGCGTAATTTAGGGAGATTGTCCGCCAGAGTCAATAGACAAAAGATATATCAAGCGTAATCTATCGGCGGGACGGGAGGAAACACGGGAGAGAATACGCGATGAAGCACGTACCAGGAATGTTCTTTCTGGTGATGTCAGGGGCCGTGGCGGTGTCCTGCTCGAATTCGACCGGAGGGCATGATGACACTTTGCCCGACACTGCAACCGATATCGTGTCCGGTGATTCCGACACGACTGACCTGGGCTCCGACGGCACGCCGGATACCCTGACCGCCTGTCCCGACGGTTTCTGCCCCGCAGGCCCAGGTTACGCGCCGGACCCCACCAAGATGGGCCCCTACCCTGTCGGGGTCAGGACCGTGATTCTGGTGGACCACAACCCTACCAACCTTAATGAGGATGGAACACCCCGGGAGTTGAGGACCGAGATATGGTATCCCACGACCGAAGAATACAGGGATGGGCCGCACACGGTATACGCGCCCCTGGACGAGGCCCCGGCGGACCTCCTTCCCCTGTTCGAGGGGCTGGACCCGGGTTCGATTGACACGCCGGCGGTACGCGACGCTCCAGTGCGCCCGGCCGGGGCGCCCTACCCCCTGGTTCTTTTCAGCCACGGCGCTTTCGCGGTGCGCTACCAGTCCGTGTTTTTCACGGTTAAACTGGCGTCTCACGGCTACGTCGTCATATCCCCGGACCACCAGAACAACACCATCTGGGACCTGTTCCGCAAGGGATTCGACAGGGAACTCCTGGGTTATTCGGCCTGGCACAGGCCCCTGGACGCGACCTTCCTGATGGACCAGATGACGGAATGGACCAAGGACCCGGCCAACGATTTTTTTCAGATCATCGACACGGACCACATGGGCGCTTCTGGCCACTCGTTCGGGGGATTCACCTCTACGGCGGCCGCCTGTCTGATCCCCGAGGTCAAGGCAATCGTCGCCATGTCACCGGCAGCGGAGATGACGTTCCTCAGCGGGTGCGCGCCCCAGGACCTGCCCGGGGCCAAGATGATAATGGGCGGTCTGATGGACAATACCCTCGATTACGAGGTCTCTTACAAGGGACCATGGGAGATGATGCCGCCGCCCAAATGGCTGCTGACGCTCGCGCGGGGGGGCCACTACACATTCACCGACATGTGTCGTTTCAACCTGGCCGAGGTCGCGGAAAAGACAGGTTACTCGGATGCAAAGGAGGCCATGACCGATGGTTGCGGCGCCGAGAACTGGGATTTTAAAGAGGCCCAGGAGGCAATCAATCTGTATGCAATCGGATTTTTCAACCGCTACCTGCGCGGCAGCCCTGATTCCGACAAGTACCTGACTCCCGAGGCGGGAAAAAGCTACGGAAACGAAATCGATCTGGCCGTTGTGAAGGAATAGTCTTCAGGACCCGACAAGGTGAACATGGACCCCTGGCTGTTGATCAGCATCGCCCTGGGCCTGGCCATGGACGCCTTCGCCGTGGCCATCGGAACCAGCATCGTTCTGGTCCGCGTCACGCCAAGGCAGCGTTTCCGCCTGGCGTTTCATTTCGGATTGTTCCAGGCCATGATGCCCGTCATTGGATGGGCGGCCGGCTCCACGGTCGAGGGAGCAATCAACGCGTGGGATCACTGGGTCGCGTTCGGCCTCCTTGCATTCATCGGAACGCGTTCCATCGTCCAGTCGTTCAGACATCGGTCCGAGGAGCAGGGGCCCGTCGACCCGACACGCGGCGCGTCCCTGGTGGTGCTCAGCGTGGCTACCAGCATCGACGCCCTGGCCGTGGGACTCAGCTTCGGGGTGCTGGGTGTCGCCATCTGGACCCCGGCCCTGGTAATCGGCCTCGTAGCCGCCGCGATGACCCTGCTGGGCATTGCATTGGGTTCGCGCCTCGGCGCCCTGTTCGGCAGGCGCATGGAGGCCGTGGGCGGCCTGGTGCTGCTGTTGATCGGGGCCCAAATCCTCTGGGAACACCTGGCCCGGTGAAAGCGGCATTGAACCCCGTCCCAGGTTAATTATCGGGCGTGATCTCCATTCCAGAAAATCAATCTCGGAGGGGTTCCTGTCCCCCGGTTCTTGTCCCCCGTGTGTTCAACCCGGGGTTCGGGCCAGTTCCTCGTAGAATTCCGCCAGGTGGCGGCAACCGAAGGCAGGGGCCTCGGCCCCGTCCTGGGCCATGACGATGATCGAGCGGATCAGGTCCGCGACGAAGGGATTGAAGGGCGAGATAAGCGGGGGAACCACCTTGATCATCCAGGTCGGCAGCCGCTTGATCTTCACTGGCTTGTCCAGCGCGGAAAAAGCCAGCGCCGCGATCTCGGAAAAGCTCAGCAGGTCAGGTCCGCCGACATCGTGGCTTTTTCCCCACGCATCCGGGTCCTGTATGCACTGAACAATGAAGGCGGCAAGGTCAGCGCCGTGAATCGGGTTGAACCGGGACTCGGGATTGCCGAATGTCCAGGCGGTGCCCTTTCTGGCCATGTTGAAGAAGT
>JAADHL010000239.1:9960-19037 GCA_013151875.1 Deltaproteobacteria bacterium | reverse complement strand
CCGACGCTTTTTTCCAAAGGCCGCCGGCGTCGAGCCGATAGACAGCATGGTGATCATGGCCAAGAGGGCCACGTTCAGGGGATGCCCCGGTCAGCATGGAATGAGGCCGTCCTGCCCAACGCCCATCGAAAACCTGTTCCTTGCCGGGGATTGGACCGACACGGGACTGCCGTCAACGATCGAGAGCGCCGTCGACAGCGGCTTCACTGCGGCGGATCACATCGCGCGGGCGTAGATCCGCTGGTGGCCCTGCACACCGCAGAACCATACGTGCTCGCCGTTGGAGGCAGGGCGTTCCCTGTAGGAACCGTCCCGCGAAATGGCCTCTGTTTCCTTGCGCAATTCGAGGTACTGGTCATAGTCCAGTTCGATGCGACCGGCAAGGGCCTCGGCTACCCCGATCCGGCCTTGCCACGCGCTTGCGTCGGTCCCCACCGTCCCGCTGAAGAATTCGGCGCAGCAACCGCTGCCGTAGGAAAAGAACCCCAGCCTCGCGCCCTCCAGGTCATGTCCGCTTTTCTCCAATAATCCGGCGAATGACAGGTACAGGGAGGCGGAATAGACATTTCCGACCTCGATGTTGGCCCACAGGGCAGGGGCGGTCATGCGGTCGAATTGTTCCTCCAGGGGGCCGAAGTCCCCGTTCCGCTCTTTTGATTCGATTTCATGGAGTTGCCTGAAGGCCTTGAAGGCCATCTTGGGAAAAGGTACGTGGAAAAGCAGGTGCCGATAGTCGTCCCAACCGAGGCCGGATGCGGCGCGGTGGGTCAGATAGGTGTTTTCGAGGGCCTTCAGATAGCACTCAAGCGAGTAGTGCCCATCAACCATGGCGGTACTGCTGTAATGCGGGCGCCAAAAGTCCATTACGTCCGCCGTGTACACAGCATCGTCGTGGTTTTCGATGACCAGCACGTCGGGCCTGTTGCCCACCAGCAACGCAACGGCGCCCGCCCCCTGTGTGGGTTCGCCCGCTGACCCGACTTCATAGCGGGCGATGTCGGTGGCGACCACGATGGCCTTTTTTCCTTCGCCGACCTGCCTGGACGTCCAGTCGCGAGCCATCTGCAGGGCCGCGGTCGCTCCGTAGCAGGCATGTTGGGTGTCGAAAGTCCTGCAATGGGGAGCAAGGCCCAACATCCCATGGACGTACGACGCGATTGGTTTTGCCGCGTCCACGCCCGACTCGGAACCCACGATCAGCATGCCGATGCCGCTCGGGTCCACGTCGTAACGGTCGATCAGCGTCCTGGTGGCTTCCACGGCCATGGTCACAGGGTCCTCGATAGGGGTGACGACCGCCATGCGCCGGCCGCCCAGGCCCCTGTAGTACTTGGCCGGGTCCACTCCCGTTGCCTCGGCCAGGGTTCCCAGGTCAATAAAGTGCTTTGGGATGGAAACAGCAATCCCTTCGACTCCGAATCGTTTTTCCTGATGCATTGTCCTCCTCCTCCTGTGGCTCGGACGAACCTGTTCACTGGTTGCAATCTGCAGATTTGGTGCCAGGAGCGTGGTTTCAGTGATGGACGACTCACGGCGGCTCGAAACTAACATCCGGACCGGCCCGTCCGCCAGGTCGGATCGTGCGGTTTCTGTCCGTTGATGGGGGTTCAGGTTCGTTTCTGCACGCCTGTCCTGGCCAGCCATTCGGCCAGTGCCCACACCGGGAAATAGTGGCGGTAGTTGTCGTAATTGATCAGACAGGTGCGATTGAATACGCCGGCGATGGCTTCGCGTGGCCATCCTCCGTCAGCGGATTGTGCCTCGATCAGGAATTTCGCGGCCCTGTCCATGGCGACTGTGTCGCCGCAATCGGCCCTTGCCAGGGTCATCAGTGCCCATGATGTCATGACCGCCTGGCTTTGCGGATGTTCCACGTAACGCCTCTGGGAGCAACTAAGGTGATGTTCTCCCCAGCCCCCGTCCTGTTTCTGGCGGGAAAGCAGGAATGAAACGGCGTTCAGTATGGCCGGGTCGTCACTGGGAACGCCTCCAGCGAGGAGGCCGGATACCCCGAACCATGTCCCATAGGTAAAACAGACCCCCCAGGAACCCTCCCAACTGCCGTCGGTCCGCTGTGAGGTCCTCAGGAACCGCACGCCGCGTTCCACCGCCGTCTGAATCCGGTCGTCGAACAGGTCGGGGAACCGCATGCGCGCCTCGGCCAGCCCTTGAATGCAGGCGCTGGTGCACTCGGGATACGAGATGTCCACCATGATGTCACCGAACACCAGGGATGGATTCAACTGTTCCAGCCACAGACCCCCGCGCCGTTTCTCGTAGGATGACCACCCTCCGTCGTCGTTCTGGAAAGACAGAATCAGGCGCACCGCGTCGATCATCCGCTCTTTCGGGACAGGGTTGTCTACAGATTTTTCAAGGGCCATCGAGACCTTGAGTCCCTCCGCGGTACAGTCCGTGATGGGCCATCCGTGTTCCAGCGAGCAGAACGGCCATCCCCCGCGTGACGGGTGCCTGTAGAATGCCTCGGCATCCGGCAGGTCCTCCGTAATCTGATTGGCACGGACGAAGTCGTGGGCCTTTTCCATCGTGTCCCAGTGGTTTCCGAGGCCCTGGAGGCCCGCTTTATCGCACGCAAGGATCGCCTGTACGGCAAAGACCGTGTCCCACAGTTCCGTGGACAGGTATCCGTTCATCTTCATCCCGTCGTGGCCGTCCCACAGGTACCTGTCCAGCATGTCCCATCCCTGTTCAAGGGCTTCTTTCCCATCCTCCCGAAAGCAGTGGCAGACGCGGTTGAGCACGGCATTGACCGGACCCAGGTTGGCGAATGAAGTCGCCTTGTCTTCGTAGTCGATGTGCCGCAGGAGTTCGCGCAACGCCTTTTTACGCAGGGCTCGCGGATGGGCCTTTTCGAACGCGAGCATCGCTGTGTTCGCGGCCTTGAGGAGTGGAGTGGCCGGCTTGTAGTTGTCGGTGGGCGCCACGGTGTCCCGGTGCCGGTGAAATGGGATTTCGTTGTAGGGCCTATCATACAGATCCCGGCGCAATTCCAGGCACAGATCGTCGGCCGGGATGCTGGCTTTGAGGCCGTAGAGATACGCCATTGGCAGGTACACTTGCCGGGCGTGGCACCAGAGGCGGCTGGGGTGGACAGGGCTCGATGCCGGCGTAAGCCACAGTTCCGGCAACACTGGATTGAGGCCGTCCCAGGGGTACAGATTTAGCAGCGCGAGGCAGAACTTTCCCCAGGGCGCCGCGCCCAGGGCAGTGCCGTTGGCCTGTATCCATCCGCGCATCCGGGCCATTGAGTCCTCTTGGCGCGGCCTGCCCAGCAGCCGGGATGCGGTGTAGCCCAGGACCGTCGTGAACATGCTTCCGTCACCTTGCACGTGGAGTCCCAGGCTGCCGTCCGGATTCTGGGTGTTCGCCAGGTAGTCCAGCATCCGGTTGCGTCGTCCAACGGGGATGTCCCTGCCGGCAATACGGTGCAGTATCACGTACATGGGCAGCAGGAACTGGGGGCCGCCATAGTCCCCGCGCCACGAGCCGTTTTCGGTCTGCATGCCTGCCAGGTTGTCCAGGCCCAACCTCAGCGCCCGTTCAACGGCGGATGTCTGTTTTTCGTCAGGCGGAGATCCGTTTTTCATTCCAACCTCGTTCATGCCGATTTCTTTCATACCGATCTTGGCAAGGCCTTCCGCGGCTGTTGCAATTACCGGTCCAGTCTTCGAACATGGCATCACGCTTGCACAGTACTGCCGAGGGGCGGATTATGGGCCATATTGCCCTTCAGTGTGTGCGGAATCGCACGCAATCGGCTATTGTGAGATGGAAACAGGGGGGCGAAACAGGATGGAACGGCGGTGAAACAGGGCCGGATAACCGACGTGGAGGGCGTGGTCGAATCCATCCTGCGGGGATCGGCAAAGATCCTGGGGTGCACGTCGGCCAGTCTTATCGTGATCGATGACACCAAGGGCGAGGTGGAACTGCGCGTCGGGACAATCGCGCAAAGCCTGAAACCTCTGGCCAGGGTGGAGGAGATCGTCGGGGACCTGAAGGGGGCGTCGTTCGCCCTCGGCGATGTGGACACGAGCCTTGTGTACAGGTCCTGGAAGGAGCACTCGGTATTCGAGACCTCGTCCCTGGGGGAACTGGCCGGGGATGCCTTCCACCCCGAAGTCGTGGGGCCGATAACCACCATGATCGGGGATCACCGGTTCATCTGCGTTCCCGCCCTGGCCGGGGATGGTTGTCAGGGCGTGGTCGTGTTCGAGAAGGAAGGGACCGCCCCCTTCAATCGCCAGCAGAGGGAACTGCTGGTTCAGTACGCCCAGCGGATCGGGGACATCATCGGCAGGGGTCCGGGGGGCAAAAACACCGAGCAGGCCATAGATCGAGACATGACGGGCACCCAACTCATCCAACTGGCCATGGGCGAGAGCGCTCCCTCCATGATGGTGGACCCTGATTTTGTGATCACGTCGTGCAACGACGCGGCCAGGCGTCTCTTCGACTATCCTGACGGTTCCCTGGTCGGCCGGGACGTGGAAGACCTGTTCGAGGACCCCAGGCAGATACGCGTCCTCCTGAACCACCAGTTCCTGTTCCTGAGTGACGGACACTTCGAGGAGGGGAGCGTCCTGCGGCGCCGGGACGGGAGTTCCTTTCCTGGCAAGGTCGAAACCCTGCTTCTGGCGGACCGCGAGGACCGGGTCGTCGGATTTCTCGTGATGGTGAGGGAGCAATCGGCCCTTCACGCGGCGGCTCAGGGACATCTGGGCATGGACCGCCTGATGCGGCAGGAGAGGCTGGCCACCATGGGGGAGATGGCGGCGCAACTGGCGCACGAGATCAGGAATCCTCTTGTGGCGATCGGCGCGACACTGGAGCATGTCGAGGCGGACCTGGCCGAGGGGAGGGACGTCCGGGAGGCCGTGTCCGATATGAGGCAAGAGATCGCCCGGATGGACATGACCCTGAAGGCCTATCTCTCGATGGCGGTGCGCAGCAACGCGTCGATAGCGCCGGTGGACCTTGCCGAGGTGGTCGAGGACGCCGCTCGACTCCTGGAGGGGCCGTGCAAGTCCACCGGCAAGGCGATCAGGACCCTGGTCCCCCGGGAACTGGAGGTGCTGGCGGACGCGGATGGCATGAGACATGTGTTCTTCAATCTGTTGCTCAACGCCCTGGAAGCCATGAAAGCTGGCGGCGAGGTGACATGCTTTGCCGATGTTGAAACGGACAGAGTTACGATTCGGATCGAGGATACGGGAACGGGTCTGGAATGCGACCCGGAGGAATGCTTTGGAACGTTTTTCACGACCAAAAAGCACGGAACGGGACTTGGACTGACCGTGTCCCGCAAGATCGTGGAGGCTCACGGCGGCTCGGTGCTCCTGGAGACCAGGAATGAAGGTGGCGTGAGGGCTTGCGTGAGCCTGCCGCTGAAGGTGTCGAAATGACCGGCCATATCAATGATTCCGCAGTCGGAGATCGAGAGGAATTCCGGGTCCTGATTGTGGATGACGAGCAACTCTACGCCAGGGCCATTGCCCGCGACATAAAGCGCAGGGGTATCGAGTGCGACGTGGCGTTTTGCGCCGCGGAGGCCATGGATCTGGTCGAAAAAGGACGATACGCGGCGATCCTGCTGGACCATAAACTGCCCGATGATGACGGGATCCGGATGATCCCCCAGATCCTGGCCAGGCAGATGTCGGCCACCGTGATCGTCATGACCGCGTACGAGGCCATTTCCAACGCCATTCAGGCGCTGAGGCAGGGCGCGGACGATTACCTCGTCAAGGAGACGAGCATCCAGCCGATGGTCAACGCAGTGCTCGACGTGCGCCGCCGTTTTCGCGTCCTGGCCGCTGGTTCCAACTGGGACGAGCATGAAAAGGACGGCCTTTTGGGCGGGTCGCCTGTCATGGCCAATGTCAGGGACCAGTTGACCAGGGTTTCCCGCCAGAGGGAGACGACCGTAATCCTGACGGGCGAGACGGGCGTGGGAAAAGAGGTGGCAGCGAGGTGGCTGCACGCTCAGTCCGGGGCGCCGGAAAGCCCCTTCATTGCCGTGGACTGCGTGGCCCTGCCCAGCCCCTTGGTGGAAAGCCTCCTGTTCGGACACGAGAAAGGGGCCTTCACCGGCGCCGATGCCAGCCGGGACGGCGCCTTCAGCGAGGCAGGCAAGGGCACCATATTCCTGGACGAAATCGGCGAGATGGACCTGGCGCTGCAGGGAAAGCTGTTGCGCGTGCTGGAATCAAGACGGTTTCACAGGGTCGGCTCCGTTAGGGAGAAGCAGGTCAGGGCCAGGGTCGTGGCCGCCACCAATCGCGATCTGCTGGAACAGGTAAAGAGGGGCAGGTTCCGGTTCGACCTGTACCAGCGGCTGAGCGTGTTTCCCATCCAGATTCCCCCGCTTCGTGACAGGGGCGAGGACGTGCTGGTTCTTGCCCGTCATTTCGTGGGCTTTTTTGCAAGGAAGATGAAAATCAGCATTCGTCCCCTGTCCGCCGAGATCGAACGTCGCCTGATGAGTTACGACTATCCCGGCAACGTAAGGGAACTAAAGAACGTGATCGAGCGGGCCATCATACTCGCGGATGACGGTTCCATAGAACCCCGACACATCCCGGATCGCATCCTCAGGGCAGGCGAGGAGCAAAAACCCTCGACGGCCCGCGGCAACTCGTTGCCTTTTGACTTCATCCCAGGCGTGGACACCCTTCAGACACTGGAAGTCAAGATGATCCGTCACGCGATGCAGCAGGCCCATGGCGTGAAGGCCGAGGCGGCGAGGTTACTGGGCATCAGCAGGTATCAGTTGCTGCGCAGGCTGGAAAAGCATGGAATCGAAACGGATTAATCCGACCCGGATTAATCCGACCCAGGTTGATAATTCTACTGTTCCTACGTGAAGGTGAATGCCCTGCATTTCAGGTTACTTCAGAGCTTGGTTCCAGTCGGGACGCGCATATTGAATGAGATTGGGTAATATTTCAAAGGTGTACATCCCATTCAGGACAGACTTGCCCCTGGCTTGAATGTCCTGCGCGTCTGCCTGTGCAAACAAAACCGGAACGGGCTCCATCAAGGGGGCGGGATGGCCTGCACCTGGACGATGTCACGTAGCGCGTAGGTGCCGTAAGGGAAAACGACTCCGATGGAGCCGGATTTCCATTGGTTGTAGGCCTGTCGATACGCCATACGGAAGAGCCTCAACTGCTGGATTGCCTGGATCCTGGAAGCCCGGTCCCGGGCAGCCACCTGGGGGTTGCGTACGCGTCGAGGCGCCCTCGTTGACGGGGAATCCGTGGGGCGGACACTCAAGGCGGCCCTTGACCCAATGAAGGAACGACCTTCCTGAAGAAGCTCCTGATGGATTTCCTCTTCCCGTTGTGCAAGTCGTTCACTTACAAGATTTTGCCATTCTTCCTTTGACAGGTCTTCGAATCCCGAGGGCTGCTGCAATGAAAAGGCAACTCTTTCCGGCATTGGACCCTTGGCACGGAAGTAGTGCTTTGGTCGGTCAAATATCACTTGGACACCGAAACGCATGGAACATGTTTGTGCGCCAGGCCAGTGCCTGCAACGCGACACAAGACCAGCCCGCACCGGATTGGCAATGGAGTACACGATTCTGTCCAGCACGTCTTGAGGCGTTTGAAGATGGACCATGCTGTAACTGCCTGGAGCCCAGAAGTTCTCCCACCTGCCGTGCAGGGCGTTGAACGACTTTGCCAAGAACTCGTTGAACCATGACATGAATGCCGGAAGGTTCCCGTTCGTGTCGGTGAGCACCAAATGGTAATGGTTGGACATCACGCAATAGCCGTGGACCCGCATGGAGTACTTGTGGACCGCGTATGCAAGGCAGTACTCGAAGACCTGTTTTATAAGTGGAGACGGCCTCAGAAGAAACATCCTCTGCGTGGTCCTGCGGGTGACCAGATACGTCGAGCCCGGGATGATTTGTCTTGGCGTTGACATCTCTGTCTTATCTATCGTGGGCAGGCCCGATCTGTTTCGTGAATAATTAACCTGGGTCGGGTATTTTGGGTCGGGTATTTTTTCGGTAGGCCCGGTCGTTCACGACCGGCCGCACGGCGACAGGTCAATCCTCATCATCGGTCGAGTTCCCGGATTTCGGTCCCGGGCCCACGGCCGAGTCGGATGCCTTCACCGCCAGGTTTCCGAACACGACTGCCGCCTTGATGTTCAGGAAAGGCGAGCCTTCTTTGTAGGCCTTCGATCTGTATGTGTAGTCCCCGAACGCGATGTTGGTTCCATCGGGCATGCGGACTCCTCCGAAGGCTGAAGAGACCTTGATCCGCATCGGTACGTTCGGGTTCACGATGAGCGTCCCCTTGCCGAAGACCGTAGTGAACTCGATGGCGTCCGATCTGTCACCAGGTTCGACACCGGACAGGTCCAGGGAACCTTTGCCGAAAACCACGTTGTACTCGCTGTCGTCGGTGAGGCTGAGTCGGCTCTCCCCGAACACCACTGTCTGTCGTTCCTTTCCGCCATGGAACCCGCCCACCAGTACGCGCAGTCCGAAGTAGATGATGCACAACGCGAAAATGATCCGGAACAGGGGTATGTCCACGTGAAACACGGCCTTCAGGATGACCGTGATCCCCAGGAGGATAATGACCACTCCCCAGAACAGGCCCGAAAACAAGAATCCCATCTTCACCTCTTATTCTCCTCATGTTGCCGATCTTTTTACGCCCCATATTAGATCAATTTTTTAGGTCATGCTCGAATTCCGGCTGGCGTCCGTCATGATAGACTCCTTGAGTTCTTCACATCGAGGGTTGTGTCATGAGAAGAACCTTGGTCGTGACATACGCGGCAGGAATGCTGATGCTGGCGCTTGGCGCAGCGACGGTTTGCAAGGGAAGTGGAAACACGTCCAGGCCGCCCCTTGACGCGGACCAGAAGTCCGACGCCGAATCGTCGCGGTTCGTCCTGAAAAGCTCCGCTTTCGCGGACAAAGCGGCGATCCCCAGGAAGTTCACGTGCGATGGCGCTGACGTGTCCCCACCTCTGTCGTGGACCAATGTTCCGGCGGGCGCCGGATCCCTGGCCCTCACGTGCTTTGA
>JAADHL010000239.1:0-9907 GCA_013151875.1 Deltaproteobacteria bacterium | reverse complement strand
CCTCGGGATTCTATGAGGGAAAGACCGCGACCGGAGCCAGGACCGTTGATTCCGATTTCCACAAGCCTGGATGGGGCGGGCCGTGCCCACCACCCGGCCACGGCGTTCACCACTACGTGTTCACGCTGTACGCGCTGAAATCCGCCAAGCTGGAGCCCGCACCCTCCTCCTTCGCGGAACTGAAAGCCAGGGCCGGTGCCGACAGCCTGGGCATCGCGGTATTGACCGGCACCTATGAAAGATGACGGCATGTAGGAACTTCCATCGCGGTATTACATCATCAGGTCGGATAAGTGGCCTGTTTCCCCCGTTGGCTCAGGTCATGTGGGCACGTGGTCGGTGACGCTGTAGTCCGCTCGACAGGCATCACGGGTCGGCATGAATGCATTCCGGGACCTGGGTCATTTTGACAGGCGCTTTCTCAGATCGATGATGATCATGAACACAAAGAAGACCATG
Source organism: Deltaproteobacteria bacterium (assembly GCA_013151875.1). GTDB lineage: Bacteria > Myxococcota_A > UBA9042 > DTJE01 > DTJE01 > JADDHL01. The sequence goes on along the minus strand of JAADHL010000239.1, from coordinate 9,448 downwards.
GTCGCCGAGATCAGGACTACATAGATGTTTTCGACCAGGGCCGCGAGCCAGTGGCGCTCCTTTGCCACGGTAGCGTGAATCTTGCCGACCACCATGGAACTGTCGGGTTCGCCGGTCTGGTGGCATTTGCCGCATGTCGCGGCCAGGTTGGCCGGGTTGATTGAGGACCTGGGGTCGTCGTCCGGGAGGATGAGATGGAAACCGTGGCAACTGCCGCAGTTGGCCACGGTCTTGTCGCCCAGTTTCGACGCCGCGCCATGGTAGGACTTCAGGTAAGTTTCCTTGCGTAAGGGAGGGAATTCGTACTTGTTGATTATATTCTCGTTTTGATGGCAACCAAGGCAGAGCTGGGATATGTGGGTCGGGTAAACACTCGAACCCGGATCCAGGTGTGATTGAATCTGGTGGCTGCGGTGGCAGTCCACGCACACGGGAACGTCCAGGTTGCCCGCTATGAGCGGCGCCCCGTGGATGCTGGCGAAATAGTCCTTCCTTGCTTTCGCGTGGCATTTCCCGCATATGTTGGGGATGCGGGCGCGTACCTTGCCCACGCACTCTGGACAGATTTCGGATATGTCGTGGGACCCGTGGCAGTCGACACAGGTGGCGCTGACCATCAGGCCGGATCGGCTTATGGCCAGGCCGTGAACGCTCTTGAAATAGTCCTTTACGGCCTGGATCTTCTTTGGGCTGAATCCCGCGTCCGGGTCCGTGTGGCAGGCCGCGCAGGTTTCGGCCTGATTCAGGTGGTACGTGCGCGAGTCTGGGTTCGAACTGGAAAGTATGCGGTGGCTGCCGTGGCAGTCCACGCAGGTGGCTACGTGCTCGGCCTTGGATTGTCCGTGAAAACTGTTCTCGTATTCGGTCTTTTCAGCCTCGTGGCATCGGCCGCAGGTCTTTTTCTGAAATCGGAGGCGATCCCCGTTTTTCTTTTCGGACGCCTTTTCCACGTAATGGGAACCGTGGCAGCCGACACACCGATTCGTTTTTTCGCCCCCGACGTGGGCGCTGGATGAAACCTGCCTTGCCGCATCGCCATGGCAACGATCGCAGCTCACCTTTTCAGGCGCTTCATGTTCGTCGTCGTCATCGCCGACCTCTACGCCGACGTGGCATGACCGGCAGGCGTCGCTTACCGAAGCCCCCTTAGCGCCGTGGTGGGCCGAACTTTCAAAGCGCTCCTGGTCCACTACGTCTTCATGGCAGTCCAGGCAAGCCTGTTCGGCCCGCGCAATCCCGGGAAACAGCATGAAAACGACCAGCACTGATAAGATTGTCGTCTGGGTAATCCGTTTCATCGGCCCACCCCCTTTTCCGTGATATCCGCGCTGGGGGCGCGCCTTCCGGTGATGGCTTCGTATTCCAGGGGGTGTTCCTCGATCATGTCGTCCCTTGATATCCTGCCGTCGAGCCAGACGCGGTTCATTGGGAACTCGCCCGGCCTCAGGTGAACCGAGTACATGTGCCATATGGCGATGGAAAGGATTGCCAGGATCGCCTCGTACTTGTGGACAACCGTTGCAACGTCTATCACCCACAACGGCGCGACACGGAGGATCTCGTCCGAGAACCACAGGACCAGCCCCGAAGCCACCATGGCCAGGGTTCCCCATATCACAGCGAAGTATTCGAACTTTTCAAAAAAGTTGTACTTGCCGGCCGGGGGGCGGTGCTCCCGCATGTCCAGGTTGTACAGGATGGTCCCCCACAGGTCCTTCAGGTCGGCCGGAAAGCGCGGGATCATGGCGCGCAGGTTGCGGTGCCCGTCCTCGTTGAACAGGGCCCATCCCACATGCCAGACGCTGAGGGCAATCATGGCCACGGCGGCAATCCTGTGAGTCAGCCCCCGAAGCATGGAACTGTCCTCGAAAAAGAACACGCCCTTGAATGTTTCAGGGAACAGCAGCGGCACGCCCGTTATGGACAGCAGGATGAAGGTCGTCAACAGAATGATGTGTTGGATCCGGACCTGACGCGACCAACGTTCAAACCCCGTCTGCTCTTCGTTTTCGAGCATCCGGGCCTCGCGCATCCGGAGGATCTTGTCCACGATGGCCAGCAGCTCATCCTGGGTGAATGGCTTGACCACGTATTCCAGGGCCCCCAGCTTCATGGCCTCGACGGCCGTGTCCACTGTTGAGAAACCCGTGATGATGGCGGCGTCCGTGCCGGGGCTGACACGGCGCGCCTCTTTCAGGACCTGGATGCCGTTCATGCCGGGCATCCGGATATCTATGAACACCAGGTCGAAAGATCCCTTGCCCAGCTTGTCGATCCCTTCCTCCCCTGACGAGGCAGTGTCCACCTCGTACTCGGCCCCTGGTTCGTCCAGGGCCTTTTGAAAGCTGTGAAGTATTCCCTCTTCATCGTCAATCACCAGAATTCGCGTCATCGGCAGTCTCCGCAGGTGTCAGTCCTCCCGCCGGCAGGCGGATCGTGAACGAGGCGCCGTTGCAATTATCAGGCCCGATCAGCACGGTGCCGCCGTGCTTTTCAACGATACCCCATACGATTGACAGCCCCAGCCCAGTTCCCTGATGGCCTTTGGTGGAAAAGAACGGCTCGAACACGTTTCCACGGATGTCCTCTGGGATGCCCGGTCCAGTGTCGCGTACATTCACCTCGACGAATCCGTCATCGGCCAGCCGCCAGTCGATATGGATCGATCCGCCTTCGGGCATGGCGTCCAGGGAGTTGACGAACAGGTTCAGGAATACCTGCTGGAGCTGGCCCTGATCCATGGGCAGAACCGGGAGATCGCGGCTGTCCGGGATATTGAAATCGATTCTATCGAACGCCTTTTGTCTGCGGGCGATTGCCACCGAGGCCTCAACCACTTCCTCTATGTGGCCTTCACGGATCGACGGAGGCGTCCGTCGGGCGAAATCCAGCAGGCCGGCGATCACTTCCCTGCAGCGTTGTCCTTCCTTGACAATGACCTCCAGGCCCTCCCTGTTCGGGTCGTCGGGTGTCGTTTTATTGAGCATGGACGAGGCGAAAACCAGTATGGATGTCAGGGGGTTGTTCAGTTCGTGAGCCACGCCGGCCGACAGCTTTCCCAGCGATGCCAGTTTCTCCGACTGCATCAGCTGATCCCTTCCTTCCCCAAGGCGTGCGGTCATACGGTTGAACGAGTCCGCCAGCTTGCCGATCTCGTCGTTGCCGAGGGGAGGTATCCTGTGTTCGAGGTCGCCGTCGGCCACCCTGCGCGTGCCTTCCAACAGGGATCGGATCGGTCGCGAAACCATCCTGTGGATTACAAGGTACAGCAGCAGTGAAAGCATGCTGATTAAAGTCAGACTGAAAATAAACTGGCGAACACGGGTGCGGTTGATACCGGCGTCAAAGCGCGCCAGGGACATCTGCAGGTCCAGCACGCCCAGGACTTTCTGACTGGGCGGGTGTACATGGCAGGGCGCTCTGGAACATTCGGGTTCGTTGTAGATGGGGTCGATGAGCTGCAGATGCCTGGAGCCCTTGGAATCGGCATAAATGTCCGTCAGCGAGTCGGGGTCCAGGACCTCCACCGGGCGTCCGGATCCGTGACACCCGATGCATGCGCGGGCATCTCTGTCCACCTTGCGATCCAGGTCCGTTTCCCGGGACGAGAACATTATCCGTCCGTTCTTGTTGAAGATCCGGATTCCCTCCAGGTCGTCGCGGCCCCCGATTGATTTGAGGGCATGAGTGACGGCATCGCGGTCATCCCGTAACATTGCATAACGCAGCCCCCGCCGAACGCTGTCGGTCAGCAGTCTGCCGCCCTGGACGGTTTCCTCAATCAGGGCGTCTTCGCCGTGTGAGATGTTCAGGTAGGCGCATGTGCCCAGGAACAGGGCCACGATAGCCCCGATGCCCAGGACCAGCTTGAATGCGATGCTGCGCGGCATGTTGCCTCCTTGTTCTTCAAGGGCCGATTGAACACGCCCTCTGTCTGTGTCCGGTTCCATGCAAATAGAGGGCCGTTATGGAAATCAAGCCCTGAGAGGAATATTGATGCGGTCGGAGCTGTTAACCGGTTGTTAACTTGATTAACAAAGGTTAGATTAACTCGGTGAGATGTGAGAATCGAAGTGAGGAAGCGGAATTCCAAATCAAAAAAGATCGACTCCGGGGGAACGGGCGGCCGTTTGGGGCGCCTCGGTTCCAGCGATTTTTTGCAACATGTGCTGGATACCCTGCCCACGGGCCTGTACACCGTTGACCGGGACGGCAGGATAACGTCCTGGAATCGCGCGATGGAGACCATTACGGGGTACGCAGCCGCCGATATCCTGGGCGAGTCGTGCTCGGTGCTGGAGGGAAACACCTGTTTCGGGGTCCCATGCGCCAGCGGAAAGGACTGCTGTTCGCTGTTTACGGAAGGCAGAATCAAGGATCGCCGCTGCACCATAAACACCCGGGGAGGCGGTGAACTGTCCATCATGAAGAACGCGCGGCTCATGTACTCGCCGGACGGAGAGGTGCTGGGCGGCATCGAGACCGTCACCGACATCAGCGGATTGGTGGAGCTGGAAAACGAGGTCGACCTGTTGCGCAAGGAGGTGTCGGGGCGCGCCAGGTACCGCCGGATCGTGGGAAATCATCCCTTGATGCAGCGTCTGTACGACGGCATTGAAACGGCTGGATCGGTGCAGTCGTCGGTGCTGATAACCGGCGAAACCGGCACAGGCAAGGAACTGGTCGCCAGGGCTGTTCACGAATCCAGTTCCCGCAAGGACGGCCCATACGTGAGGGTGCATTGCGCATCACTCAACGAAACCCTGCTGGAAAGCGAGATGTTCGGTCACGTTCGCGGGGCGTTTACGGGGGCAATAGCCACCCGCAAGGGCAGGTTCGAGGCGGCGGACGGAGGCACTATCTTCCTGGACGAGATCGGGGACATCTCGCAGAGCGTGCAGACGAAACTGCTGAGGGTCCTGCAGGAACACGAATTCGAGAGGGTGGGCGACAATCGCACCATAAAGGTCGACATCCGGGTGGTGGCCGCGACCAACCAGGACCTTGATGCCCTGTGCGACGAGGGGCGGTTTCGCAGGGATCTGTATTACAGATTGGACGTCATCCCCCTGGAAGTGCCGCCGCTTCGCGAGCACGCGTCCGACCTGCCGTTTCTGGTGGACCATTTCATAGAGCGCCTGAACCGGACGCTGGGCAGAAAGGTCCGGGGCGTTACGCCGCGGGCCATGGAACGCCTCATGGAATACAGATGGCCGGGAAACGTGCGGGAACTGGAAAACGCCGTGGAGCATGCCTTTGTCCTGGCGCGCTCGGATGTGCTGGACATCGATTGTTTTCCCAGGCCTCTGGGTTACATAGACAAACTCAGGGGCGTCGGCCCCCCGACCGCGAAAGGTCCTGATCGCGCAGCTGTCATCGATGCCCTGGAAGGGGCCAGATGGAACCGGGGCAGGGCAGCGCAATCCCTTGGGGTCAGTCGCGTGACGCTGTGGAAGTGGATGAAAAAACTGGGAATAACCCTGGATTGATATTGGCGCCGGTCCACCCGATGCTGTTCGCATCTGTTCCATCACGATAATGTGCTCATGCTGAACAATTTGTTAAGCAAACGTCTTTCGGGTAACAATCCGGGTTAACGGTCGCCTGGGTGTGGCCGTTGGGTAACATCCGGATATCAAAAGAAAAACGGCGAAAAGGCAGGTTTGGTGCGCTTATTGCTCATACCGCGGGCAGGCATGGCCCGGGCGTTCCGGTCCTTAATCTGGAGGTTGAAGATGAGAATGCAGATGAGCGGATTTCATGGTGCTTGGATGGCTGCGGCCGTCCTGGTTGCGGGCCTTGCGGCCTGTGGAGGGGATGGCGGCGGTGGCGGCACCGACACCGGAAACGACGCCGTGGTTACGGATACGCCAAAGACGGACGCGGTGCAACCGGAAGACGCGATGCAACCGAAGGACACAACGCAGCCCAAAGACACCACGCAGCCGAATGATACGGTGCAGCCGAATGACACGGCGCAGCCCAATGACACCGGCAACGCCGAAACGGCGCAGGACGTGGTGGTCGAAGACGTCCCGTTCAGCCATGCGACGGCGCCGGCCTTGGCGGGTCCGTTCGACAGCGGCGCGGCCGTGACCGCCGCGTGCATTACTTGTCACGCCGATGAAGCGGATGAACTCATGGGCTCGGTGCACTGGACATGGAAAGGCCCCACGCCCCAGATGGTCGGCCACGAAGGTGAAAAGCACGGCAAGTACGACACGATCAACAACTTCTGCATTGCCGTTCCCTCCAACGAGGGTCGTTGCACCCAGTGCCACGCCGGATATGGCTTCAAGGACAAGGATTTTGATTTCGCCGACAAGAGCGCGATGGATTGCCTGGTGTGCCATGATCAGTCCGGCATCTACAAAAAAGACAAGAAGACCGCGGGACTGCCGGTTCCGGACATCGACCTCGCTGCCGCGGCCCAGAGCGTCGGCTCTCCCACCAGAGCGAACTGCGGGGCCTGCCACTTCTTTGCGGGCGGCGGCGACAACGTGAAAAAGGGTGATCTGGGCACCGCCTTGCTTGAACCTTCAGCTCAGGCCGATGTGCACATGGGCGGCCAGGGCTTTGTTTGTCAAGACTGCCACCAGACAGAGAAGCACAACATCCCGGGTGCTAGCCTCCATATCGGCATCGATACCGGGCGGGTGCTCTGCACGGACTGCCACGACGATGCCAAGATTCACTCGAACGACCTCCTGAACACCCACACCCAGCACGTCGCCTGCCAGACCTGCCATATTCCGACGTTCAGTCGCCAGCAGTACACCAAAACGTACTGGGACTGGTCCAAGGCCGGAGACAAGAACGACGACGGGTCGCAGAAGATCGTGACCGACGAATTCGGCAACCACACCTATGACAGTATGAAGGGCGAGTTCAAATGGGAAAAGAACGTCAAGCCTACCCTGGCCTGGTGGAACGGCAGTTTCAAGCGCCAGTTGGTCGGCGACACCTATGATTCGGTGCCGGTGGACCTGGCGTCGCCCATGGGGGACATCAAGGACCCCAAGGCCAGGATCTATCCATTCAAGGTGATGGTAGGCATCCAGGGCGTCGATCCGGAAAAAAAGCGCGTGCTGGTTCCCCACTTGTTCGGAAAGGGCAGCGGCGAAAACCCCTACTGGGTCGCCTACGACTGGGCCAAGGCATTTGCGGAAGGCATGTCATACGTAGGCGTTGATTACAGCGGCACCTTCGACTGGGCCGAAACCACGATGTACATGGCCATCAACCACGAGGTGGCGCCCAAGGCCCAGGCACGCGGCTGCAACGATTGCCACAACGGCGGCATCGACTTCACCGAACTCGGGTACACCGGAGATCCGATGACGGTCGGCGGCGAGCACGCCACCGAGTAGCCCGTCCCAAACATCAAGCCCTTCCCCTACGTTCAAATCCTCGATATCGATACCTTCTGATATATTACCGACCGACCTTCTTTGGATGATGATGATGATGACCGTTCGAATGGGAATCCTGGTTGCGGTGGGCCTGACCGTTTTGTCGATGATGGGCTGCAAGGGTGGTGGAGATGTTCCGTTTTATCACATCGAGGCGCCGGTCGCGGAAGTGGCCGCCGGGGCGGGGGGCGAGGTTCGGATCCGGTTCGTGGCCGCCGAGGGCTACCATTGGAACAAGGATTATCCGGCGCGATTCAGGATCGATGAAGCCAAGGGTTTGACGGTCAAGAAAAAGACCATGTCCAAGGCCGATTTTCACGACAATGACGGCGTGGGACTGCTGCCGATTTCCGTCAAGGGTGAATCGGTGGGCGAAACCACCCTGGAAGGGACCGCGTCGTTTTCCGTCTGCAACTCCTCGGAGTGCCGGATCTTGAAGGGGATCCCAGTCAAGGTTCCCGTCCGCGTCCGTTGACGCCGGGCCCGCCATGGACCATAATCTGCGCGGGGGAACCTCAGAAACGGAACGGACGTGGAAGAGACTGGCTTCTGTCCCAATTGCGGCGCCAAAGGCAAGACGGGGGAACCTTGCAAGGAAAAGGTCTGCCAGCGTCACGGATACCACCTGATACCGGAATCAAATTATCAGAAGGTCGAGGTGGTGCACGCCGACCCCACCGATCCGCTGATAGGACGCATGATCGGTGAATACCTGGTGGTCGATCACATAGGAACGGGTGGTTTCGGGGCAGTGTATCTGGCTTTGCAGACCCCCATCATGATGAAATCGGCGCTCAAATTGATGGGGCGTCGCCGCTCGGACGCATTGGCCGATGGCGAGATGGCCGCCAAGTTCAAGCGCGAGGCTGCGGCCCTGGCCTCCCTGACGCATCCGAACGTGGTCCGCCTGCTGAAGTTCGGGGTGCACGCGGACAGGCCGTACCTGGTCATGGAATATGTCGAAGGCGGCAGGACCCTCAAGGACGAGATCAACCGGCTGGTGGCTGAAAGCGAGCGGATGGAACCGGAAGTCATTCCGCATATCTTCAGGCAGATACTGAACGCCCTGGACGCGGCCCATTCCAAGCAGATCGTCCACCGCGACATCAAGCCGGACAACATCATGCTTCAGGAGGTCCATGGGGACCCCAGCTTCGTGAAGGTCCTGGACTTCGGGCTGGCCAAGTTTACCGAAGAGAGGACCGACACCAGCATCCTGGTTGGAACGCCGGTCTACATGGCTCCGGAGCAGATTACCCGCAAGGACATAGGTCCATGGACGGACCTGTACGCCGTGGGCGTCATGCTGTTCGAACTGGTGACCGGCCGCCGTACCTATTCCAGGGTGAAAAACGATGAAGTGCTGGAGAGCCCGGGCGCCCAGGCCCCTGCCGGGCAATCCCAGGATGAAGACAACAGCACCGGCATCCCCGATTTTGTTGTGGACTCGCTGGAGGGCCTGAAGCATGAAGCGGCCGAGGAGGAACCGGGTGGCTTTGTGCCGCAGCGGGGGGGCAACACCACTCAGGAGATCCTGCTGAACAAACTGGACCCTGACTTTGATCCGATGGCCCGGGTTGCGGATCTGGAGCTGCCCCAGGTTGCGGTGGACTTTTTCCGCAAGGCGCTGGCAAAGGAGCCTGCCGACCGTTTTCAGGACGCTTCGGCTTTCCGTGAGGCCATGGAAAAGATGTTCCTGGAGCTGGACAAGGGGCGCGGACACGCCATGCCGATTGGCAGGATAAGCGGGCTTCTGGACTCGACCGAGGTCATGCGAATCAAGCTGGAGCGCGAGCGTCTGGAAGAGGAACGACGCGCCTTGGCGCGCGAAAAGAAGGAATTGTCCAAGGTCCTGGAAGAGGCGCCCTCCCTGCCGGACAAGGGGAAGCACGGGCGCTTCGGCAGCAGGTGGCTGATCGTTTCCGTCTTCGTGATTGCCTCCGCCGGGGTGATCCTTGGGCTGTACTATGCGCTGCAGTCGGCCGAAGATATCATCCAGAGATTGTCGGGAAAGGGAAACGGGGTGCAGGTAGAGG
>JAADHL010000371.1 GCA_013151875.1 Deltaproteobacteria bacterium | reverse complement strand
GAGATCCTGAAGATCTACGACGACATCTTCGTCCTGACCAACTACGAACACTGGGTCCAGTGCAACGCCAAGGGCGAGTGGGTCGAGATGTGGGGGGACTGCGGGGAATAGGCCGTGGACTGGGCCTTCGACATCCACAAGTCGGTCACTTGTAATCGTGCGTCCCCAGGACGACCTTGACCCCCGTTTTTTCCTGGACGATCCGAGCCAGTTCTTCGGGTGTGACGTAAGGGCATTCGGGTTTCGACTTGGCGAGGCATGCGCTGAAATAGATGAGATCCGGCTTGATCTCGGAAAGCCTCGACGCCATGCCCAGATTCGGGGCGACCGTGCGCCCCGGGCACTCGCACTTTACGAACGCCATGACCGATGAAGGCTCGTCGAACGCCCCTTCACCAAGGGCCGCCGCCTTCAGGCACCTCCATTCGCCGGGGCATCCGTACCCGCTGTCCATGTACGCCCCGCATCCAACGATGGCTACCTTTTTCATGTCGCACCTCCCGTGCCGAAGTTATCCCGCGGGTGGAAAGGCCCTGTCAATGACAAGCAATCTGTGATCCAGGGTTATTGCTTCAGAGTTGACGGCCCATCGATCAAAACTCCCATCAACTCATCCCAGTCCGCCAGCTCCGCCGGACCCCTTGGGCCGTGTCCCAGGTCGGGAAAAATCACGTCGGGACGCAGGTCATTGGGCATTTTCGACCCCGGTCCGGCCCGATTCAAGAGCAGGGCGGTCAGGCGCATGCCATTTGCGCCCAGACGATCCTTGAGCCTGCGGGTCTCGCGTATCGCCAGGGTGTCTGGCAGGGCAACCCCCACGATCCAGGCCTTCTCCGGGTCCTTCAGGGTCCGCGCAAGCGCGCCGTGACGCCTGATAAACGACCTGAGCGTCCCGGTCACCGGGTCCGCGTCCCTTACCGAGGTTAATTTTTCGGGTGTTGTTTTTCCGTGGTTCGGCGCGCGCGCCGGAGAGTCGTCGCCCAGCAGGTGGTTCAGGGTCTTGCGTCGATCCAGGATACGGCCTCGCAGTTTTTCCAGGGACTTGCACCACCGCTCCATCAAGGTCGGAAACGCCAGAATGCGCCATGCCTGACCCGAGGGCGGCAGATCAACCACCAGTGTCTCGTCGGTTTGATCCGTCCCGTCGGCGAGTTTCATCATGACCTCCACGGCGGCCTGTTCGGGCTGTCCGGGCGCGTCGCCCAGCAATTCGATGATGGGTTCCATGGATGCCACGGTCAGGTATCTGTAGCGGCGGCGTACAAGTTCTTTGGCCCTGTTCACATGCCCGCGCTCCTCGGCGTCCAGGTCCGCTTCCATCGCCCTGAGACCAGGTAAGACCTCGCGGGCCTCGGGTCCCAGTTCGAGGCCCAGGACATCGCCCAGGTTGTGCGCCGGGTCCAGCGAGGCCAGCATTGCGGGTCTGCCACGACGCGCCCAGGCAAGCGCGAACGCGGCCGCGCACGTGGTCTTGCCCGCGCCGCCCTTTCCGGTGAACAGGACGATGCGCGGCGGGACCATCACATGACCTCGAATGTTGAAAACAGGTCCCCCAGTGGATCGTCGGCATCACGGGCCCGGGCCAGCAGCACGACCAACTCCCTTTCCAGGTCCGGCAGCAGGGCCAGGGCCAGTCCGGCAGGTGGACCGGGTATCCCGGCCGCGGGGTGCAGGATCAGCAGGGCGAACAGATTCTCCATTTCCCTGTATTCCCAGGCCAACGCGCCGCTCGCCGAACCCCCCAGGATGCTCTTGATGTCGCGCAGGGCCAGACGGATATATTCCAGGGCTTTCACGGCGTGGGATCACCCCCAGCGGCCCGGGTCACGACATGCCCGCCGCGTCGGAGGAAAACATAGGCGTCCCGGACCAGGACCAGGGCCAGCACCCCCAGCAGCAGGGCCAGAAACGCAAGCAACCATCGCCCCTGCAACACGAACTGCACACTCATCCAGCCCAAAGCGCACAGAGTGACCAGGAACATGATTGCCGTGGGAACGGCCAGAAACCTGGTCTTGCGGCCGCGCTGCGCCATCCACACCAGCACCGCCAAAAAAGTCAGTGCAGGAGCTGGTTTGCGGCCCCAAAGACCGGCCAGATCGACCGTTCGCTGCCCGACAGGGCCAGGGCGCCCGCGCAGAACACGATGACAGCGGTCGTTGCAAAGCGGTTGTTCGTAAGCGTGTTGCGCAGCCTTCCGACCGATTCGCGCCGCTCGGGCGGTGGTTGCAACAGTTCCTGAAGGGCGAAACGGCCGATGCGGGTGGCAGTGTCCAGCGTCGTGAGCGCGAACTCCGCGACCGCGACCGACGCAAAGGTGATTCCCGCGTGCACGGACAGGCCGGTCACGGACACGAAACCGCCGACACCGCGGGCGAAGATGGGGACCGCTCCATGGTGGACCTGTGACTGATATTCACTTGGTGTCAACATCGCGGCGGTCACGAGGGCCACGACCGCCAACAGGGACTCGATCAGCATGGCGCCCATGGAAATGGGGCGCGCGTGGGCCTCGCTGTCTAGCTGCTTGGCCGTGGTCCCGCTGGCCACCAGGGCGTGAAAGCCGGACAGGGCCCCGCAGGCGACCGTGACGAAAAGGATCGGAAAAAGGGGGCCGATGTCGGACATGAACCCGCCGAAAGCGCCCAGCGAAAGGGATGGATTCACCCACAGGGTCCCCACGACGCCGGCGATCATCAGCGCATACAGCAGGAACGAATTCAGAAAATCGCGGGGTTGCAGCAGGATCCACACCGGGGTGACAGAGGCGATGAAAATGTAGGTCAGAAGGATGGCCTTCCACTCAACCACGGACAGGCGCAGAGGCATGCGATGACCAATGACCAGAGTAACCGCGATCAGTCCGATGCCTACCAGCGTGGCCGGAAGCAGCGGCACCCTCAGCCTGTACACGGCAAGCCCGAATATCACGGCTGACCCGATGAGCAGGCACGAGGCGGTCCCGGCCTGTGGGACCTTGTTGAAGGTCAGCGCCACCGCGTTGATGAATACCGCGATCACCAGGATCAACGTGGCCAGGGCGAACGTCAGGAAAAGGAACTTGGCCCCGTGCCCCAGACGCCTGTCGATTACCTCCCCTATGGACCTGCCATCGTGCCTCAAGGACACGATCAGGGCGGAAAAATCGTGCACGGCGCCCATAAAGACCCCGCCGAACAGTATCCACAGATAGATGGGGACCCATCCGAACACGGCCGCGGTGATCGGGCCGATGATCGGAGCGGCCCCGGCTATCGATGAAAAGTGGTGTCCCAGCAGGATCTGTGGCCTGGTGGGGACGTAATCCACGCCGTCCCGCATGGTGTGAGCGGGCGTGGGCCTGTCCCGCTCGAGCCCGATGCGCCGAGCAATGAACCGCCCATAGAGGGTATAGCCTCCGATAAAGAACCCGACGGCAATCACAACGAGCCAGGCCGCGCTCATCTGCATTGCCTCCAAGCGGGTTCAGTAAAGCTGCCTGATGCGGATGGTGTGTTCGAGGTTTCTCAAAGCCTCAATCACCGCCAGGGGCGGCTTTGGGTCGATGTCCATGACGAGATAGCCTATCTGTCCACGCGTGCGCAGATATTGCCCCTGGATGTTGAGGCCCGCCCCGGACAGGATCGTGTTGACCGCTGTCAGGACACCCGGCACATCATGGTGGATGTGCAGTATGCGATTGGCCGCCTCCTGCACCGGGAGGTCGACCTCTGGAAAGTTGACCGCGGACGTGGAAGACCCGTTGTTGATGTATCGGATTATCTTGCTGCTGACATCCCGTGCGATGCTCGCCTGCGCCTCCAGGGTCGACCCCCCGACGTGGGGCGTAAGGATGACGTTGGGGACACCCCTCAACGGGGAAGAAAACTCGTGTCCGGGAGACGCCGGCTCCTTTGGAAAGACGTCCACCGCGGCCCCGGCCAACCTGCCCTGCCGCAAGGCCTCCGCCAGGGCCTCGATTACCACCACGGACCCCCTGGATGCGTTGATCAGGTAGGCGCCGTCCTTCATGTGGCTCAACGCCTCGGCATCGATCATGTCGCGGGTGGTCTCGTCAGCGGGCACGTGCAGCGTAACCACGTCGCTATTACGCATCAGGCCGTTCAGGCCCTCCGCCTTTTGCGCGTTGCCCAGGGGCATGACCTCCGCCGTATCGTGGAACAACACGCGCATGCCCATGGACTCCGCAAGCACCGACACCTGTGATCCGATGTGACCGTAGCCTATGATCCCCAGGGTCTTGCCCCTCAGCTCGAAGCTGCTTTCCGCGCTCTTGGGCCACATGCCGGCGTGGACCATGGCGCTCTTTTCAAAAGTGCGCCGCAACAGCATCACCGCCTCGGCGATCACCATTTCCGCCACGCTGCGGGTGCTGGCGTAGGGGGCGTTGAATACGGGGATGCCCTTTTCGGCCGCGGCCTCCAGGTCCACCTGGTCAGTGCCGATGCAAAAGCAACCGATTGCAAGCAGGCGCTTCTGGGCGTCAAGGGCATCTCGCGTCACCTTGGTCCCGGACCTGATCCCAACGACATGGGCGGATTCCAGCAGGGCCGCCAGTTCCTCACCAAGGGCCTTCTTGGGCCGTGAGTCGACCTGGAAGGTTTCGGCCTGAAAGTTGCCTACAGCCAGTGGATGGATGCCCTCCAGCAGCACGATTTCGATCTTGTTCTTGGGAAACGAAGTCTTCTTGTCTGTCTTTTTCATGGCGAAAAAGTACTCTATTCGTCCAAATCGGGCAAATAATCGAGGCCAGGCTGTCTGGATGGACTGTCCGGATGGCCTGGATCATTGTTCCGGCACTGTTTTCTTGATCTGAATTGAGACAATTGGTAGTCTGTGCCCCAAGCCAGCAGTTGGATGGGTGCCTCGATGTCCAGAAAGTTGCCCGTGATCTTCTATACTTGCTGTTCGGGGATTGAAGGCACGGGGTCCGTGAGGCCCTTGGATACCGATCAGGCCGGGGCCCCGACAGGTGCCGTAACCGTGTGTATCCAGAGTATCGTTCCCGATTGCAGGGGACTCGACCCGGACGTAAGCCGGGCCGAATGGTACATTGAAGTCGGCAACAGGGTGCGGGAGGGGGCGATGCCCCTGGTGCAGACAGGGACGGTCGCCACATTCAATCTGAACGATGTGATTGCCGGGGGAATGGCGTCGGGCGAGACAGGGGTCATCCTGAGTCTGTCGATCAGGGGCCTGGACCAGCAAGGAAATGAAAGGGTAACCGCCCAGGGCAGCACGTTGATCCGCGAACAGGGCGTTTACATGGCGGCGGTTCCCGACCCCGACAACCCGGGAAGGGAGCGCGACCTTCTGGATGATCCCGATATGTTCGCCCTGCACGACGGTATCCTGTTGTATCGGGCCGAACCTCGTCACATGCGCCACAGACCGTTTCCCTACTTCGTCTTTTCCGTGCGAATGGATTGATCCAGGCTGATCCAGATCAATTTTGATCAGTGATCATTGACCAATGTTATCTTGATTGGATATGGTGCTCCTATTGACGCTTCAAGGAGTGCGCCAATGAGATTGACACGAGCCGCTGAATACGCATTGAGGGCCGCCAGATTCCTCGCTTCAAGACGCGAGGAAGGCTGGTTCTCCATCCAGGAGATCGCGGCCGACGAGGACGTGCCGACTCAGTTTCTGGCCAAGGTCATGCAGCGACTGACCCAGGCCGGACTGGTCCAGTCAGCGTGCGGCAAGACCGGCGGTTATCGCCTGGCCAGACCGGCTGATGAAATGACAATCTCCGACGTGGTGACGGCCATGGAAGGGCCGCTGTCCGTGAACCAGTGTCTGCTGTATCCCAATGAATGCCGGTTCCAGAAAGAGTGCAAGATGCATCATGTCTGGCAGGAGATGCAGGATGCGATGACGGCCGTCATGCAGAAGTACTCCCTGGCGGACGTGACCTGGGATGACAGGTAATTCCCACCGTTAACAATCATGAGTGATGGTTGAAGGGCGAGCGTAAGCGGCAGGCGCAGCCTGTCCGATTGACGCGAGCGCGGCGGCGGGGGCCTTGCCCATCGGGCGACGACGAGTGTTGTACGGCGCCCTGAGCGCGACCTTCGAGGTCGTGCAAAGGGCGTCCGTAAATGTTTTAAGCACTCACGTCGTTCGTCAACTCATATTGTAGTTCGGCGGCTCTTCCGTGATCTGAACGCCGTGCACGTGGGACTCGCGCAGGCCCGAGCCCGAAATCCGCACGAATCTGGCCTTGGCGGTCAGGTCGGTCAGGGTTTCGGCGCCGCAGTATCCCATTCCGGCGCGCAACCCGCCCATCAACTGGTAAACGACCTTGGCCAAAGGGCCCTTGTAGGGGACTCGCCCCTCGATCCCCTCCGGGACCAGCTTTTCGGGGTTCACGTCATCCTGAAAGTACCGATCCTTGGACCCCTCGCGCATGGCGCCCAGGCTCCCCATTCCGCGATACACCTTGTAGGTCCTGCCCTGGTAGAACACCACCTCTCCGGGCGCCTCGTCCGTTCCGGCCAGGAGGTTTCCGACCATCACTACCTGGGCTCCGCAGGCAAGGGCCTTGACGATGTCCCCGGAATATTTGATGCCGCCGTCGGCGATGATGGGAACGTCGGCCTTTCCCGCAACGTCGAAACACTCCCGAACCGCGGCCACCTGGGGCACTCCCACCCCTGAAACGACCCTCGTCGTGCAGATGGAACCCGGTCCGATCCCGACTTTGACGGCGTCGGCGCCGGCATCGATCAACGCCCTGGTCGCGTCCCCGGTTGCCACGTTGCCGGCCACGACGTCAGTGTCCGGGAACCTGGCCTTGAGTTCCGAGACCGCCTGAATCACGCCCTTGGAGTGACCATGGGCCGAGTCGACCACCAGCAGATCCACGCCGGCATCGACCAGACTTTCGGCGCGATCCAGGCCCTTGGAACCAACGCCCGTGGCGGCTGCAACCACCAGGCGCCCGCGCGAGTCCTTGGCCGCGAACGGGAATTTGAATTCCTTTTCGATGTCCTTGAATGTGATCAATGCCTTGAGCCGCCCTTCATCGTCGATTATGGGTAGCTTTTCGACCCGGTTGTTCCGCAGTACCGCAACCGCCTCGTCGAACGACAGGCCGTCCTTTCCGGTGATCACCTCGGTCGTCATCACCTGGGATACGGACTGATTGAGGTCCGTTTCGAATCTGAGGTCGCGGTGGGTCAGCATGCCGACCAGGATTCCGTCCCTGACCACGGGCAGGCCCGAGATATTGTGGCGCCGCATCACGTCAAGGGCATCGGTAAGACGGTTTTCCGGGTCGATCGTGACCGGATTCTCGATGACTTTACTTTCGGATTTCTTGACCTTGGCGACCTGCCTGGCCTGCTCCTCGACGGGAAGATTCTTGTGAATGACGCCGATCCCCCCTTCGCGGGCAAGGGCAATGGCGGTCTGCGACTCGGTCACCGTGTCCATGGCCGCGGACATCAATGGGATTTTCAGACGCAGGTTCCTGGTTACGCTGGTCCCCAGCTTTACGTCCCTCGGCACGATTTCGCTGTACTGGGGCACCAGCAACACATCGTCGAAGGAAAGAGCCGTCGGGAAGTCTTTCTGAGTCATGATCGCCTCTCCCATGTCAATGGCGGGTCAAGGGATGAAGGAATGTAATAGAATGGGCATGGCGTGTAAAGGCCGAAGGTCTGGGGCCCGGAACATGGACGAACAGGAACTTTTCGAAAGCCCGAGGGCGGCGCCACGGGGCTGGTCCGACACCACTGCGGTCGCTCGTGAGCCCCTGGCGGAACGGATGCGCCCGAAGAACCTGGACGAGATGATCGGACAGGACGAGGCCCTGGGCCGCGACGGATTCCTGCGCTCGGCAATCCTGCAGGACGCGGTGCCGTCGATGGTGCTGTGGGGCCCGCCCGGCAGCGGCAAGACCTCGCTGGCCAGGGTTGTGGCGAACTCCACCAGTGCTCGCTTCATTCCTTTTTCCGCCGTACTCTCCGGGGTGAAGGAAATTCGGCTGGTGGTCAAGGAGGCCTCGGCGCTGTGGAGGTCCGAGTCGCGTCGGACAATCCTGTTCGTGGACGAGATCCACCGGTTCAACAAGGCGCAACAGGACGCCTTCCTGCCGCACGTGGAGGCGGGGACGATAACCCTGATCGGCGCCACCACCGAGAATCCTTTCTTCGAGGTCACGTCGCCCCTGCTTTCCAGGTGCCGCGTGGTAAGACTTGAGCCCCTTGGGACAAAGGACATAGTGAAGCTTGCCCGCAGGGCGATGGAGGACGTCGAACGGGGGCTTGGCGGCCGTGGCGTCACGATATCGGACCCGGTACTGGAAATCATGGCAAAGGCCGCGGACGGGGACGGCCGGAGGGCGCTGAACCTCCTTGAGGCCGCGGTGGACCTGGCGGGACGCAGGGGCCTCGACACCGTTTCACACGATCTGCTCGATGCCGCATCTAGCGGCCCTTCCCTGAGGTACGACAGGGCATACGAAGAGCACTACAACGTGATCTCGGCTTTCATCAAGAGCATGCGCGGCTCGGACCCCGATGCCGCCCTGTATTACATGGCCCGCATGCTTGAGGGAGGCGAAGACCCGGCCTTCGTGTGCCGCAGGATGATCATCTTTGCCTCCGAGGACATCTCCAACGCCGATCCAAGGGCCCTGCAGGTGGCTGTTGCGGCCAAGGACGCCTGGGAGTATCTGGGCATGCCGGAGGCAGCTATACCCATGGCGCAGGCGGCCACCTATCTTGCGACCGCGCCCAAATCCAACGCATCATATCGGGCGCTCAGGGAGGCTCAGAAGGCCGTACGGAAGACCGGCTCGCTGGAGGTTCCCATGCATATACGGAACGCTCCGGTCAAGGGCATGGCGGCCATGGGCTACGGTCAGGGCTATGCCTACCCCCACGATTATGAAGGCCACTGGCTCCCTGAAAACTACCTGCCCGAAGCCTTGCGGGATTCTCGTTTCTACGAACCATCCGAAGCTGGTTACGAGCGTCACATCCGCGAGCGACTGGACGCCTGGCGGAAAAAGAAGGGCCGGCGCTAGTTTGTTATGAGTTCCGGATTCCATGGTAGACTATTCCGCAATCAGGAGGGGTCCTATGGCCCGTGTATGTCCCACATGCGGGGCGAGGTTCGACGACAGGGTGGCTCAATGCCCAAATGACGGCGCCGCCACCCTCGTCGTCGGCGATGAACAGGGCCTCATCGGCAAGACCATCGACGGACGTTTCACCATCCGAGGCCTCATCGGCGTCGGGGGCATGGGCGCCGTTTACCGGGCGCACCAACACAGCATGGACCGGGACGTGGCCCTCAAGGTCCTCCACAAGGACCTGGCTTCCAACGAACAGGAGGTCATGCGCTTCTTCAGGGAAGCGAAGGCCGCGAGCAGCCTGACTGGCGCCCATACCATCACGGTGTTCGACTTCGGCCAGACCGACGACGGGATGCTGTACCTGGTGATGGAACTCCTAAAAGGCAGGTCCCTGGCCGACCACCTCGAACAGCACCCTGGACCCATGGATCCCAGACAGGCCGTAAAGATCATCCGTCAGGTCCTGGACGCACTGGTCCAGGCCCATGCGGCGGGGGTGCTGCACCGCGACCTGAAGCCCGACAACATCTTTTTGGTCGAGGAAGACGACAGCAGGGACTTCGTCAAGGTGCTGGATTTTGGAATCGCCAAGATAATGGGGCGAGAGACCACGAATCTGACCGCCACCGGCATGGTCGTCGGGACGCCTACATACATGAGTCCGGAACAGGGTCTTGGCGAGGACCTCGATCAGAGGAGCGACCTGTATTCGGTGGGGGCGATCCTGTTTGAACTGCTGGCCGGCCGGCCCCCGTTCGAGGCGGAAACGCCGGTGGCCGTGGTGGTAAAGAAGGTCCACGAACCGGCCCCCAAGGTGCGCCAGGTCAACCCGTCGGCGCCCGTATCGGCGGCCCTCGAGAGTCTGGTGGCCCGCATCCTGGCCACGGACCCGAACAACCGGCCCAGCGACGCCAGGGAGACGCGTTCGCTGTTGAAGCAGGTCATGGGATCAGGTTTCGAGGCCAAGGCCCCTGAACTGCCGGGCCCGGCCGAACCCGGGAAGACCGAGATCGGCAAGACGGTGCCCCCCACGACCACTGTTGGGGCGCCCACATCGGCCTCTCAGCCTGCCCGCAAGACGCCCCCACCCGCGATGAGGCCCAGGCCATCGATGCCCATCTCGGCCCAGACCAAGGCTCCCCGGTCCACGGCGCGTCGTCCCAAGGCGCGACGCGTGCGTAAGGAAAAGCCCAGAACCGGTCTGGCGGCAGCGGCTGTCGTTGCCCTTGCGCTGACACTTGCCCTGGTCATCTGGGCTATGTACGGGTGGGAAACAGGGTCAAAGACCGGCGAAAGCAAGAAACCGGTGGCGCCGCCCACTTCGAGCCGGACTCCGAATTCCCTGGCGGAGCTGCCTTTGAGCGGGAATCCAGGGCTTCCTCCCGGTATCGAAAATGAGGCCAGGTTGCTTCTGGCATCCATGTCGGGCGGCAACCTGGTCGACTCTGCCCTTCATCTGGAAAAAATCTCTCAGATGAGGGATGCCAGGCAGATCGGAAATCTCACGGCCCTGGCAGCGGTGTTTCTTTCACGTTTCGATGAAGCCACCGCGGAAGCCAGCCCAGCACGTGCGGCGAGGCTTGCCGGGACGGCCCTGGGCCTGGCACCTGACTACCCCGATCTCTATTTCAAACTGGCCTCGGCGCAACTCCGAAGGGGAGTGGCGGGGTTTGGAGCAGCCGCCTCGGCCTTTGTCCGCGGCCTTGTGACATCCAGCAGATATCCCAGAGGGGTGATTGTGGAGGCGGCCAATGGGTCGTTCTATCTGTTGCTGGCCCTGCTGGCGGTTGTGTTCGCCGTTTCTCTGCTGCTGTTGGCCGCGCACGGCTCCAAGCTGATCCACGATGTTGGCGACATCTTCTACGCAGCTCCAGCCGGGGGATCCGCCCTGGCGGGCAGGAGCGAGTCCGGTCGTTCGGGTTTGCGCCGGTTCGCCACGCGGGCCCCCATAGCGCTGGTGGTCGCTCTGGCCCTGTTTTTTCCGTTCCTCGCGGGTCTGGGCCTGCTGACCAGCATGGTGCTGGTCCTTCTGGCCGTGGGTCTGTACGCGGACAGGTCCGAGATTACCGCCATTGTGCTGGCGTTGCTTTCAGTCTTTCTGCTGGTTCCCCTGGGCATCGCTACCCACCTTCCCCTGGACACCGATGCGTCACTGGGCTCCACCATCTGGTCATGCACGCAGGAATACTGCCCCGAGGACCAGACGGCCGTGCTGGATCGCGCGATCACGGCGAACCCAGACGGGACCTGGACATACGTCGGCCTGGCGTACAGCAGGATCCACAACGCCCCCAGCAGCCCGGCGGCGCTTTCCGCCGCTATTCGATACCTGGAGGCAGCCACACCCGACAGGCAAGGAACGGTTGATACGTTTCTGGGCAATGTAAGGGTGCTCCACGCGCTGGCCAGTTGCCCGGACGGCGCCCCACACACCGGTTCCCTCGCCGCCGCGGTGGAATCATACGAAAAGGCGACGAAAGGTGTGCATGAACCAGCCGAGGCCCTGCGGGGCCTGGCGGTCGCCCAGGGCCTTTTGGGTAAACGCAAGGCCATGAAAGAAACCATAGACAGGCTGGTGGGCCTGACCCACGAAAGCGACCTGACCTTCCAGGAAAAGATCCCAACAGCGACCAGCGATCATGACGTTTGCGGCGCGCTTCCGGTACTTGCGGCGGAATTGCGGGTTCCCAGACCGCCGGACTGGCAACTCTATCTGCAGGGCCTGAACCTGGCCGGACTGGAGCCTGCAATACCGATGAGGGGGCTGCTTTTGGGCAACCTGCCCCCAAAAAGCCTGCCGTTGGCGGCCATTATCGGCCTCCTTTTCCTGCCCGCTGCGGTGCTTTTCGGGGGACGGTACAGACTGGCGACAAGATGCCCCCGTTGCGGCAACATCTCGTGCGGCAAGTGCGATGTGCGCGCTTCTGGTTTCGATTACTGC